>WRDA01000097.1 GCA_009783675.1 Symbiobacteriaceae bacterium
GTAGCTGACAACCTCAAACTCCTGGCTTTCGGAGGAGCCAGCACAGTCTTAAACGACACTGATACACTGGCACTGGACCCTAACGACGCTTATGTCGATGAACTGATCCGCCAGGCATTGCGCATAGATACGCCCAATCCATCCTCAACCATCGTCGCCTATCTGGAATATGAACTGACCAATCCGCAATCTCAACAGAACATGAAAACCATACCCATCGATCGTGTCTTAGCATATGGATATGAGAATCAGCTCAGTCGGTTGTTCTTCGATGTCTACGAGACCGATCCGGTGATGCTAAACCTCTTCGTCCATCCCTTAATCGATGCAACCCATCGGGACGTAATCCTAGCAGTCTATGGCACCCCGGAGCAAAAACGGGAGCGAGATGCTTACCTGTGGCGAGTAACCAACCCTAATTATGATCCTAAGTACGAAACAGCTTACTTCAATTACTCCTTCATCTACGACGGGATCAGCAAACCCTATCAGTATGATACCAAACAGGCTCAGGATCTGGTGGTAGCCTTCATCAATCAGGTTGCCAGCATTAATGGTAACGGCAAAAGATACGGCCAGGATCAGGTCTCTCTGATAAATAGAGAGATGCTCCCTGAGAGTTGGCGTCAGGATCCCAAGATGACAGCCCTGCTGCGTAACTTCTTCGAACATAACTCCGCCTCTGCCAACGCTGGGAGTCACTACGGGGAACCAAGCTGGCAGGTCGACATCTCCATAATCCGCGAGATTTACGATGAGTTCATCCAAGGTAAATACAGCGTATTCGCTGTGGACGCCACTGGTAAAAGTGGTATCAGTTATCGCTATGCCTACGGCAGCTCAGCTAATTATAGCTACAAGAGCATGTATCTCGATTTCCATGATTTATACCACCGCATGGAGATTGCCCGGCTCCCTCTCGGCGATGCCAACTATGCAGCGGAGAAAAATCGGGCTCTGCATGACTACATGACTCGCGGTAACGGGCGTTCCTTCAGCTTTATCGTGTCTCAAGGCAGTGATGTTTACCGTGTGGTTACCCTCACGGCAACCTCTGATACCCGTGGAGTTGATAAGTATGCCATGGCTGTTCCGACCGATGTCAAGCGTCTTGGTGTCCTCTCGGTTAACGCCAGTGCATACTTGTGGGAAGGCAGTTCTATTATCTTTGAGAATACTGTTTCCTTTGATACTGGTGCTGTCGAAAACGGACAATCATTCTACATTAACTACTCAAAGTGGGAAGCAGCCTCTACCAGAAAGAAATACTTCCCTCTTCTGCTCTATACCTATCCCGCCAGAGGTGTCGATACGAACATGTATCCCTGGACAGTGAGCGTTACCGAGCTTGAATCAAATAGTTTCCCTCTGGATAACGGGCGGCTCCACTTCATGACCAATCTATATACCGCAGACAACTCTACGCCTCCCACGGATTATGTCACCGGTCTTATACGAGTCGATCTCGATAGACGTTGGGATAACGATTTGCTTATACCTGAGCTGATGGTCTTCTCTCCATATAGCCCTATGAACTTCGCGGATTTGCAAGCAATGATGGGTAGATTAGCCTCACGAAACTTCAGAAGCATTCAGAGCCAAACCGACTTAGATGGTCTCGCTTCCCTAACCGGCGGCTCTGTACCAGCCTTGCTGGAGACTCTGGTCATGCTGGGTTACGATTTCGAGGAGATACTCTTCATCAACGATAATGAAACACTGAAAAAGATACTGGAGGGTATGACTCATCGTCCCGGACGCTGAGCGGGGACCAGCACAACCGCTAGATGGGGGTTTTAGGCCCCCATTCAGTACATTAAACTTCGCCCACTATACATCCTTATGTATGGTGGGCGAAGCTTTTCACGCAGGAAGTAGCCTTATATCTTAAGGCGGCAGTTGAGTGTTACTAATAATCAGATCCTTTACGTTCCCGTATAATCTGATGTTTATACTGAAGGTAATCCTGTGGTTCTTCAGCTCCTGGCCTGCTTTCGCCTCTACCCTGACATTGCTCGAAGCCGTAACCGGCAAATAACGGTCTGTCGGGGAGAAGATGCTGATCTCCTGACGAGCGTTCTCTTCAGGAATACCGTTGACGATTACCTCGAAAACTGTATTGGCTGGGGTCATCTGCACGGAGACCACTCTGGCCAACGTCCCGTTGGCATAAGCGCTACCCTTGAGAAAAGCCACACTATACTCGAGATATGTCCCTGGGAAATAGGTCAGCCCCAGATTGCCTTCACGATCGATCTCCAGCCAGGCGCTCTCACTTGGTGCATAGGTAGCACCCGCAGCGATGCGAAACTCCACCCTTAATGGCTGACCTGCCGTATACTTTGGCAGGTTTTTCTTCCACTTACCACTTTCATTATCACGGTGTTCCAGGGGGTAACTGCCGGATACAGGGACCAGTTTGCCGCCTGTTATGCTCACGTACTCGGAGATATCGAAACCGATCTGCGCCATGGGCAGGAGAGGAACAGTGACCATGTCTGAACCAGGTTTCTTTCCTGCTGCCAGGCGAAGGGGGATCCCACCAGGATGATGCTCGCTCGGACCAAAGGCCTCGTAAAGCTTCGCAGTTAAAGGTAGTCCTTTTAACTCTCCGTTCCAGCTGTACACTTCATTATAGACAGTCGAAGAGATGCTGCGCCAGGAACCCTCCACATAAATCTCGAAAGCTCCATCCTTCATTGGAATGACATTACGGGAGTAATTGGGTTTGGGATTTGGGGCCTTGCTACGCTGTGCCACCGTCAACCTGACCGCTTTGGAAGCTGCAGTATATTCACCAAGGCTGCCGCGATCCACAGGTTTGGCAGCGATCTCCAACTGCGTCGCAGTTATCCCAACCGGATAGTATAAGCCCTCCGGCAGTCCATGCTCATTCTCTTCACCAAGACAAAATGCTCCGACTGTCAGACAGCCTTCGGCGAGTGTACTAAAAAATGCGACATCTGAAGTACGCTTAAATGTTAAGGCCTCTGCGGCGAAAGGGAAGATTCTGGCGTAGAAGGTCTCATCGAGAGTGACATATCCTGCGACTCTTGGCTTAATCGAAATACTACTCCGATCGGTAAAGCGATAGGACGAACTGGCTGCCATTTCATTGCCAGGAGCTGTTTTTGAGCTGAGAAACTCAATTTTAACCCCTTTGTTGACGAGTTTGGCAATACTAAAGGAACCAGCCCGTAAAGGAAGGTCACAGTTTGTCCATTTTCCAGGGGTTTTGCCGGGTAGAGTCAAACGGTAGTACAGGCTCGTATCTTCGGCAAGAGGATCGAAGCAGAAGAGCTCTGCTAAAATATCCACTTTGCCACCGGGTAGCGGATCAGCGTACACAGTCCCTTTTTCAGGATCGAATGTGAAGCGCTGACTGTTCTCCACTGCTGTAAGATAGGTGAACTCACCGTAAGAGGATGACATGATGACATTAACCACAAACTCATTAATACCCGAAGGATATTCCACCTGAGGAATAAACAGGGTGTACTGACCTGTGGAACCGATCTCCAGAGAGGCATAACGTCGGGAACTTGCCTGACTGATGATTACTTCCGGAGTCGTCAGCATGCCATAGTCCAGGTAGATATGAATAGATTGAGATGCATACGATGTGATCTGGTCATATCCGATACGATTCTGATAGCCTAAATCGGTAACAGTCACGGTTATTTCCGCAGTAGCAGTCGCCCTTCCTTTATCGATCTGGCTGGCGACGATCCTGGAGATGGTAAAAACAGGATCCTGACCCCCGGGAGGAGCTGCCTCACAAGGATGCGGAAGCAGATAAAGCGGGAAGCAGATAAGAAGAACAGCTAGAGTACGGAGAAACCTTGACATTACATACATCCTCTCCTCTACCCTCTTAGATGGGGGTTCCAAACCCCATTCCCCCGTCGTTTCGGCAAGCAAAGCTCGCCTGCACTCACTGGAGCCTCGCTCCAGCACCGCGCATTAGCGCGGAGATAGCCGCACATATCTATCATTCCCAAGGATGAATGTAATTCGTGTGCGTCTCTCGGTTATCTTCTACTCCGAGACCAGATAGACCTCCTCGATGACAGTACGGAGGTGATTGTTCAGCCAATCTATCGAGAAACGACTGTTAACATTAAGTATGCCATGTTGCTGCGCAAGGCTGACCGGATAATCTGCCAGGGGGTAAACATATGTCTCGGTAAAGCCCGTATTATAATGAGTAACCAGAGGAATCAGGCGAGGATTGGTTAAGCGAACTTCACCAAACTCATCACGATAGATTTCGATCTGTGCCATCCCTCCTAACAGGTTGGCCAAAGAACCATTTTGATTGGAAATGAAGTTGCCGAGAGAGAAATAGACTGGCATATACAGGCCATCAGCTCGCAGGAGCTGCTCAATCGGTTGCAGGACATGAGGGTGATGGCCGATAACCAGATCGACATTTAAAGAAGCCAGGAAGAAGGCCAGATCCAACTGCTCGCTGCTAGGTTCAGATGCTCCTTCATATCCCCAGTGCAGAGAGAGTATGACCAGGTCGGCATCCTCCCTGGCCAGGAGAATGTCTCGCTCAAGTTGCTGACGATCTTCCAGCAATCCAACATGCCAACCCTGCCAGTCGGCAAGGTCAAGGCCATTTAGGCCATAGGTATAAGCCAGAAATGCCAGGCGAACTCCTGCAATATCCAGATACTGAATGCCGTTTTCGCTCTGCGTATCCTGCCAGCAACCCAGCGGTAACACGCCATGTTGCAGCCAAACCTCCCGGGATGCAACCATACCTCCGAGCCCCTTATCGAGAATGTGATTGCTGGCCATATTGACCACCTTTACCCCTAAAAACTCCGCCATATCCCTGGCTAACTGCTGTGGGGAGTTGAAGAGAGGCCAACTGGAGATGCCATATGCTTCGCCAGCAACTAAAACTTCCTGGTTGAGAAATGCGATATCGGCCACTGAAAACAGATCCCGTACCGGCGCATAACTGTCGCAAAAATCATAATCACCGCTAACAGCATCGAACGCCTGCTCGTAGATTGGATAATGGATTAAGTTATCCCCTACAGCGATCAGAGAGAGACACAGAACTGGTAGCTCCTCATTTTCTTCTGCCAAGTCGGCCTCCAGGTCGGTATCCATAATGTCAGAAGATAACTCATCAGCAGCCGGTAAAGAGATACCTTCCCCAAGACCTGGCGGAACTTGATGGCATCCGGTAAGAATCAGCAGGGAAACCAGGATCAGAGTTTCGACTGTCATGCAACGGTCTTTATTAATCCTCACCTGATTGCCTCCTATTGTAGCCGGCAGGAGATGTGCTCCTTCCTCGCGAAGAAAGTCTGCGGATCTCCATCCAGAAAATACGAAAAGGGTGATTGTCATGACAGCTTTCGATCAGGTCTCTGTGGTCTTAAAAGCGAACATTTACTTTGGGGGGCGGGTCAGTAGTCGTACCATTCTCTTCTCTGATGGCGAAAAGAAAACCCTTGGCATCATGCTAGCCGGAACTTATACTTTTAGTACCAGAGAAGAAGAGCTGATGGAAATACTCGCCGGGGAGATGACTGTCCTCTTACCGGGAAGCAATTGCTGGCAGACTTTCAGTGAAGGCATGTCCTTCACCGTACCTGCCGATTCCAGTTTTCGCCTGACCATCGGACAGACTGTTGACTATTGCTGCTCGTATCTTAAATAACCAAAATGTAAACCAAACGCCTCACTGTCTTACGGTGAGGCGTTTTATTATCGTCCGGATCGCCATACTTATTCAGCGATATAGGCAGCAAGCTCCTCCATAGTAAGGGTGAAACTTGTTTCAATCAGTTGCATCAGAGAAGAGACCTGATCCATATGGCCATCGCGTACAGCATGATCCAGATTTGATGCTTTGGCTGACAGACCATTCAAACCAAGGTTCGCGGCGAC
>WRDA01000098.1 GCA_009783675.1 Symbiobacteriaceae bacterium
CCGTCGCTGGCAGGCATATCCTTCAGGGGACGTTGGATGCCGTCGTAGATAGCGCATAACATGCCGGGTCCCAGGGTGACCCGCTGCGGTCCGCCGCTGGATACCACCGGTTCTCCAGGAGAAAGGCCGGTCGTAGGTTCGTAAACCTGGATGGTCGTCTCCTGCTCGTTGACCCCGATGACTTCACCGATGAGGCGCTTATGGCCCACATAGACCATCTCGAGTAAAGCGAAGTCCTTGCTCTGACGCACCCGAACCACCGGACCATTGACGGAAAAAACTTCATTTGCCATATCTGCGATCCCTTCACCAGATAATATGCAGTCCGCTCTCTTCGTAAAACCATTGCTTTTCGTTTTCCAGGCGGGTTTCCAGTCTCTCATCGAGAAGCATGTTTAGGTGGGGCAGCCAAACCAAAAAGCCTCCCAGCTTGATCTCCTCATCCGCAACGAAGGTGCCTTCACTGGCTATGTATTGCCGCAGGTCTGTTTGCAGGGGAAGGTCCTCCTGACGCAGATGCACCTCGGCGAGATTGCAGTCGTATCTCTTACTTATCCTGGCTGCTAAAGAGCAGAGAAAATCTCTGTAAACCTCGCTAGCAACGAAGTTTGCCAGTTCCTCAGCTGTCGCGGTGAAGATCGCAGCAGCATACTCTTCGCGTTTTTTAAACAGTCGCTGCCTGAGCTGGCTGATTTTTTGGCTCTGTTCCCCACCAAGGCTCTCGGTCAGATCGGCAACTCCTTCGCTAAAACCCTGCTCCCGCTCACGGTTGATTCTCTCCTGAGCTTCACTGAGCAGATGCAAGCGGCGCTGAACAGTATCCCTCTGCAGGCTGTCCTGTTGCTCCTGAGTCAGCTGCTCGATGGCTTCAGCCAAACGCGCCACATTGCCTTCGTTATGCAAGGTGTCCGGCAGAATCACCCTCTCACCTCTTTTCCCAATTGTAACTAATCACGCGAATTGTCAAGCTTGTCATGCCAGATGGGGTTCCACCCCATACCCCGGTCATTTCGGCAGGCAAAGCCAGCCTTCATTCACTGTAGCTTCGCTCCAGAACCCCGCTTGCGCGTGGTTATGCCAGTTCGGGTGCCCAGCACCCGAACTGTCACTCAATATGAATCCCGATAGTAGCGGCAATGTAATCGACTATGTTCTGAGAGACATTCCCGCTGCCCTGGCGATCCGGGATCTCCACCAGCAGGGGTTGCTGACGTTTCAGCTTCCATTGAGTGATGCGTTCGGGTGCAAAACGAGCCAGACTCTCGTTGATGATGATGACAGCGATATCCGGATCATCACCGAGACGAGTCAGGGCCTCATCTAAAGCCGTGGCATCACGAATGACTTCTCCTTCCATACCTGCCATGCGCATACCGAGGCAGACATCGGAGAACTCACTGAGCACATAGAAGCGCATCTCTATGGTACTTTCTGCAGGATGAGGATGGAAACCAGCAAGCCGAAGATTGCCAATCCTTCCCCCAGCCCGACGAAGATCATCGCTTTGCCGAAGTTGTTCTCGTTTTCGGCCAGGGCTCCGATGGCAGCCGGGGCAGCAGCAGCGACTGCTATACCTGCTCCTATCGAGCCGATCCCTGTGGCTAAAGCTGCGGAGATAAAAGCCCAGGCATTGGAGTTCGATTCGGCAGCAGTAGCTACAGTCGTCTCACTTTCACCCGCCAGAAGATAGCCACTGAGGCAGGTGACCAGGACGGAGACTACTGCCAAAGAAAAAAGGAAGAGATTGAGCATGAGGAGAAGCTTCCCGTAGCGCTGCCCTGCCTTACGGGAGATGAGGAGGGGAGAGGCGACCAGTGCTGCGACGCCTGCTGAGATGCCGAATGCCATGATGAGATCCATTTGTAAACACCCCTTGAGAGTTGTTAGGATTTAGGATTTGGGATTTGGGAGTGGAGGGCGACCGCTGCCGGTGGCGGAGTGGAGGGCGACCGCTGACGGTGTCAGAAGAAGGGAGCTCGACAGTCTGGAACGCGTCTGGTGTGGTGCGAGTTGCGAAGACAACGAAGCGGCCACCCGCAGTGACAGAGGCAGAAGGGAGCCTGACAGTCTGGAGCGCGTTTGGTGTGGTGCGAGTGGCATAGTCCACGAAGCAGCCACCCGCGGCGACGGAGGCAAGGAGAGCGGTCGTTGCTAGCGTTTCAGGCCTACCGGTTGGAAAGGTCTGCCTCCGCCGTCGAAGAAATGACTGAAAATCTCGTAAAACTGTAACCGTAAGACTTGAATACCGCAGATCATGCCTTCCAGAGTCAAGACAAAGATATTGCCGATGATCACTACCAGGATCCCCCACAGGCCTCCGGTGAGATTAGCCAAGATCATCACCACTGTCATCATACCAGCGTGAGACAGCACAAAGCCTCCCACCCGCAGGAAGGAGATGGTGTTGGAGGCGAAGCCCATCAGAACTTCAAATAGTTCAAAGAATCCTTCCACGGGAGAAAAGTGTGCTGCGGTCTTTGTTGGGTGCTCATGTGCCTTCAGTAAGCGGTGATGCAGGGGTTCCCTCAGGAAGAGTACCAGCAGTGGCAGGACGAAGCAGACCATTATATACAGAGAATTAGTGTGCAGCGTCGGTCCTCCCAGGAGGAGCGACGTTGCCGCCAGGAGGACTCCTGCATAGAAGACCAGCCCTGGCAGGCCGTTCTTATGTAAAAATGCCTCGGCATATTTATGGCGTAGCAGGGAGGTGACAGTATGCATGATCATGGCCGTCAACAGGAGCAGGGCGCCCAGGGAGATAGCTACCAGCAGTATCTGGTTAATCGAACCGGGATTGAGCACCTCCAGGGGTTTCTCCGGTAGTCCCAGGACTCCTTTGTATATAAAATCCAGAGCATTCTCGAAGCCGAAGACTGATCCATAAAGAAAGCCAAAGGCGGTGGAGAAGATACCCAGGCGTGTCAGCACAGCGCCTAGACTCGCCATGCCTCTCCTGATCATCAGCCAGCCAACCAGAGAGATTGCCAGGCCCTGACCCACATCGCCGAACATGATCCCGAAGAGCAGGAGGTAGCTTACTGCCAGGAAGGGTGTGGGATCGGGATCTTCATATTTCGGCAACCCGTAGAGGCGGACGAAGAACTCCATGGGGGCGATGAAGGGGTGATTCTGTAACTTGGTGGGAGGGGAGATATTGTTCAGGCTGGCGGCATCCCCTATTTCAACTGACACCCTTGGTAAACAGGCAAAGGCCTCGGCAAAGCTCCCGGCCATATCCGATGGGATGAAGCCGACAGCCAGAAAATCGTCGTTGCTGACGACCATATAGCGCCTGAGTTCGAAAGTCTCATAGAGGGAGAGCACCTGAGAATAGATATCGTCCAGGCCCTGTCCATAGCTTGGTGATCCTGGTGCGATACGCTGTTGAACTACCTCCTGACGGGATCTTAGGTTGCTTAATTCTCGCTCCAGAGCCTGGATGGCTTCCTGAGGAGTGCCCTGCAGGTCTCCGGATACCCAGAGGCGTTCGAAGGAGAGAGTCGAGAGAATGGCATCGGTCTCATCTAAGGCATGAGGCTCATTAACCGAGAGACATAAACCCCAGGCATAGGCTCCGTCGGAGTCTAAGACTGCGAAGATGAAAGGTTTATGCTCGTAGAAACTCAGCTTACGGTAATTGCTCTGGGTGAAGCGACCGAAACGCAGATGCAGGAAACGTGAGGCGAAGAGCTCTTCTAAGTCGATCTCCAGACTGCCCATATGTTCCAGACGATCCAGAGCGTTCTCACAGAAGGCGATGCGGCTCTGAAGATCTAAAGCCAACTGTTCGTCGAACTCGATCTCATGCTCGAGTTTGACCAGCATCTCCTCGACAGCCTCGAGGGAGATCTGTGCGGATCCTTCGACACGTTGCAGCTCGTGGCCAACCCTTATAGCCATGGCGGTCATCCTGGACAGGATTCCCTGATAGGGATTGCTTTCGGCGAAACGGGCAAAATGTCGGTCATTGCCGGTGATAACCGCGGTGTCCTCGGGATGGAAGCAACCCTGCCGGAAGCAAATGGTTACCGCCTGTTCGACATCTTCCAAGGCACCGAAGAGGATCACAGACTTCATCTTGACTATGGACAAAAGAAAACACTCCTTAGTAAACCAGCAACACCTTCACTTGATTGATATCGAGGCGGTAATGAGCACCCTCAATTAAGGCGATAAGGTTGTTTACCTCGATATTGGTGAGCATATGCAGAGCCATGAAGGCGGAGGCTCCTTCGGTGGAGAAACGCAGTAAGCGGAGGCAATTCTGGTGATGGAGTCGCAGAGTCAGGAGGCCGAAGTAAGAGCTGCCGAGGAGAGCGGCCGACCGCAGGTCTCCCAGGCTTCGACCGAGGGAGGTACTCTGAAGGTTTTTTAAAAACTCCTCCTGGGTCTCGGTCTCCAACAGAGAACGCCATTCGCTGGGACGCAAGCGACCCTGGGGAAGATAAGCCAACAGAGCAGAGGCGCGTTCCTTTGCCAGGCTGGTAAAAGCTTTCAGGCGATAGAGAGCTCGCAGATTGTCGAGTTCCATAAACTGATGATAGAAGCGCCCCAGGTTCCGCCGCTCCTGTCGGGTCGGCAGATCGTCGATCAACTCCATGATGCGTTCTGTCTGATTATGCCAAAGCGCTGCTTCCGCACTCAGATGATCGAGATCCTGATCCTTGCCGACCAGCCAGGGATGTAAAAGCTCATAGTAGGGGGTTTGGCGCAGGAGGACCAGCAGATCAGGGAATGTGCGTACTGCTGACAGCTGCTCTACAGCGAAGGAGAAGTAGGGGAGCAGATCGTCGGGGATATCCGGAGAGAGATCCCTCATGTTACCGAGACGGAGCATCTGCAGAGTGCGAATGAGCAGAGTGATCTCTTTTTCGATGATCAGATAACGGTAGAAGCTGTCGGGAGCTCGATCGTAGCGCATGACACCGAGAAAGTGGTTATAAAGATCATTCCGCAGGCGGTTCTCCAGATCGAAACGGGAAAAACCCCGTTCAGGCATACTGCGCAGGCTGGCAGCATAATGAGTGCTGCGGAGATAGGCAGCCACTTCGGTCATCGTCGTAAGGTGCATCATCTCCTGGTAGTGCTGAGCGGTCAGTAGATTACTGCTTTTGGCCAGGGACTTGGACATGATCGCCTTGCCGACATAATAAGCTGTCATTTGCTGGTTTCCTCAGGTCCTTGCTCCAGGATCCGGGAGATCAACTGAGAGACCCAATGGCCTCGACCAGCCTCAAACTGTGCCTCCAGCTCCCCGGATATAGTGGTGAAGCGTTGTTCAGCCAGCAGCAGAGCTGCGGAGTTAAGCGCCTGCAGACGCTCTTCTTCAGCAAGCAAAGCCGACTGCAGTTCCTCCCTGGCTGCTTGCTCCAGATGCATTATCTCTGCAGTTACGTTTTGCAATGCCTCTTCGGCACTACGACCCTCGTCTGCCAGTCGTTCCTGGCTGCGTTTGTCTATTTCCATCAGTGTCATGATCATTGATGCGACACGGTGAAGCTCTTCGCGTCCCTGCCCTGAGCCGGGATTTTCAGACACGAAACCACCCCCCTGAGAGAAAGGTTAAATGATACAGGAAAGAACCTCGCGGCAATGTGTGATGCGAAGCGGTTTGAAAACCTCGCAGAACACTACGTAAAGGCTGGTCAGCCAATCTTAGCACTCCAGGGGTTAAAGGTCAAGCAGGAAAAAACCCGCCTTACGGCAAATATAAAGAGGATAATGTCTTAATAATTATCCGTCGTTCGTCATATGTGCTTGTACGGAGGCTGTTTTTCATGTTCAAAGTTCGGTTCGCATTAATACTTATGGCTTTCCTTCTCCTTTGGGGTTGCCAGCAGGAAGTTAATCTCGATTCCGAGGC
>WRDA01000099.1 GCA_009783675.1 Symbiobacteriaceae bacterium
GGAGCGTAATTTTGGGCGTAGCTATCGTCTGCTGGCTCTCGATGCTGCCGACATGGTTCTCTCTGAACACAGCTTTTTCCTCCGCTATCACCAGCCAGAGTTTAAACTCGAGTTGGTACTGCCTCCGGGAACAGCCAGCGTAGAGATCCGCACGCCTGATGGCAGTTTGGTCAGCAATAGCCGGCAACACTGGCCGGAAGTAAGTTTTGCCCCTATTATGAGCGATCTCGAGGTAATCTCTTTAGGAGGGAATCAACGTAACTATCGGCTTCGTTGGGTCAGCAACGGGGTCTGTGATGGCTACTCACTTTGGTATACTGCAGATGGCATGGTCTGGTATCTACTGGATAGAACCAATTTCACGACTGCAGTCGTGAGCCTGGAGCATCTCCCAGGAGGCTTGCTCAGTGATGACTGCGGAGAGTTTCGTGTCATTGCGTCACTTGGACTTGCATCCAGTGAGATAAGCCGAAGATATCCTGTACCCTGGCAGGTACCTGAAGTAGATATATCCGGCGTCATAGCCGGGGAGGTTTTGGAATATTCAAGAGACGAAGCCATTGAGTTAAGGGCATCAGTTTGGGATCCTCAGGAAAAATGGGCAATTTATGACCGAATCGTTTGGCTGGATGAACATGGCGCTATCATCGCCAGTGGTGGCGAGTTAATCATGCCTGGTAGTCGCTTTCCGGTAGGAAGATATGTTATTTCTGCAATGTCCATGAATGAGCAAACCAAGTTTGGCGGTTTTGAGGTTGTCCTGAGTATTTCAGCCAGTGCGGTTCCGCCTCCGGAGATCGTTGTCACGGCAAAGACTGATCCGATAGATTTGCTTCTTCCTCTCCGTTGGGTGCTGGAAGAGGCAGGTTGGGGAGTTGTATACGACGGATTTCGGGGAGAGATAACCCTTAACAACTATCATCAGTCATTCACAGTCCAACCGAATGGCGACCTTTGGCTTAACGGACTCTATCTGGGTCAAATGAGGCTCCAACTGATAGAGGGTCAGAACTGGCTTCCCGCAGAGGATCTCCTGCTTATCGGCATTGCTTTACCTAGGTGGGACGACGATACGAACACTCTGATTTTGAAACCACGATAGAAAGCTGTTTATTCGCAAATAGGCGAGCATTCAGCAGCATGCGAGGAGTGATGGGATGATTCGTGAGTACACCCTTCAGGGTCTGACCTGTGCCAATTGCGCTGCGAAAATCGAACGCAGTGTTCAGGGAATGTCCGGGGTTATAGCAGCTTCCTTGAATCTGATGACGCAGAATCTGCACCTGGAGATCAGCGAGGAAGTGGCTCATGAGCTACACATAAATATAGAGAAGATAGTGCACCGATATGAACCAGAGGTTATTGTCCTGGAAAAAAGAAAGGCTACCAGACGAGATTACAGCATGCAGGAAGTTGATGCAAGTGAAACTCTGCCTAGGGAAGAGGCTAAGGACACTGAGAACCAGGCTTATTCGAGTCAGCTCACTCGACTGATCGCCGGGAGTATCATCTTTGTTATAGGGATGGTTCTGGAACACGGTTTTCAGGCTGAAGACTGGCTGCTTTTGCTGATTTTTGGCGGGAGCTATGTCCTGCTTGGCAGCAGCGTCCTTCTGCGTGCCTGGCATAACCTTGGCCAGGGAATTATCTTCGATGAAAACTTCCTGATGACAGTGGCGACGATTGGTGCCTTCGTCCTGAGAGATTACGGTGAAGCCGCAGGGGTAATGCTTTTTTACCAAACGGGAGAGTACTTTCAAAACCTTGCCGTGTCTCGTTCACGTAAGTCCATTGCAGATCTGATGGATTTGCGCCCTGATTATGCCAATGTTTTGCGAGGCGAAGATCTGATTAGAGTCTCGCCCGAAATGGTTGAACCAGGGGAGATAGTAGTCGTAAAACCAGGGGAACGTATTCCTTTAGACGGCATCGTCGTCGAGGGAGAATCTCATTTGGATACCTCAGCCCTAACCGGAGAATCGATGCCTCGCCTCGTCTGCGTCGATGCGACAGTTCTGTCCGGATGTATAAACCAGGAGGGTGTCCTCTCCGTCCGGGTTACCCATGTTATGGAGGAGTCAACAGCAGCCAAGATCATCGACCTGGTAGAAAATGCTGCAGCCAGAAAAGCACCAACCGAAAACTTTATAACCTCCTTCGCACGCTACTACACTCCTGCAGTAGTGGCTTTGGCGGCGCTGATCATCTTAGTTCCCCCGCTGTTTTTCGAAGGTCTCTGGAGCGAATGGAGTAGACGTGGTCTCATCTTTCTGGTGATCTCCTGCCCCTGCGCCCTAGTGCTATCCATACCGCTCAGCTTTTTTGGGGGGATAGGAGCTGCATCCCGGCGAGGAATCCTGATTAAGGGCAGCAATTACTTAGAAGCGTTAAATAATCTGGATACTGTCGTCTTCGATAAAACAGGAACCTTAACTAAAGGAGTCTTCGCAGTCAGCGAAGTACATCCCGCTGCTGGTTTTACTGAGGACAGCCTGCTAAAGCTGGCAGCTCATGCCGAGAGCTATTCCAATCACCCAATTGCCGCATCGATCCGCAGGATGTATGGCAAGACCATAAACCAAAACAATCTGTCCGGGTATAGTGAAGTTGCCGGGCAGGGGGTTCGGGTCCGTCTAGATGGGGAGACAATTCTCAGTGGTAATAAGAGACTGATGGAGCAAAACAAGATTGCCATTCCTCAGATTGAATATCTTGGTACCATCGTCTATGTGGCTGTAGGGAGCAGGTATGCAGGAGCAATAGTTATCGCCGATGAACTGAAGGAAGATAGCAAGAGGGCAATTACGACTCTTAAAGAGCTTGGGGTACGCCAGGTCATTATGCTTACCGGCGACAACGAGGCAATCGCTGCTGAAATTGCCGGGAATCTGAGCCTTGACGGTTATTTTGCAGATCTGCTACCACAGCATAAGGTGGCTAAAGTGGAGGAGTTACGCGAAGCCATGACTGCAAAGGGGCGGCTTTTATTTGTTGGCGATGGCATAAATGATGCCCCGGTTCTGGCTATGGCAGATATTGGAGTGGCTATGGGGGCCTTCGGAAGCGATGCTGCTATCGAAGCCGCTGACATTGTTCTGATGACTGATGAACCCTTTAAGATAGTGGAAGCTATGGATCTGGCATCTTTTACCCGTAAAATAGTGTATCAGAATATCGTCTTTGCGCTGGGGGTGAAAGCTGCTTTTCTCGTCTCCGGTGCTATGGGCTTGGCTACTATGTGGGAAGCAGTTTTTGCCGATGTAGGAGTAGCGCTCCTGGCTGTTCTGAATGCCACCAGAGTGTTGAAGCGGGGAAGTGCATGAGGAAAGTTGAGAGTTGAGAGTCACGCAGGGAATGGAGAGGTTGCCATACATACCACGATTTTTACCGCTGATTATGTGAGCAGAGCTGAGAATCTCGCGGCGCTCTGTTATGAAGAGGAGCGCATGCATGTCCCTATCTTGCCACAGATGATCAGTATACCGGATCTGTCCGCATACGCTGCTGAGCAAAGAGGGGTAGTCGCAATAGCTGGAGATACTCTGCTGGGATTTCTCTGCTGGGAGAAACCCAGAAAACCATTCTTCGGGGACTGTCTCGGTGCCTGGACTCCTGTGCATGCCCACGGAGCGATCGGCGAAAACCGCAGAGAAATATACGATTATCTTTACCAACATATGGCAGAGATGCATGTTAAAGAGCGGATCATGACTCATGCGGTGACCTTTTATGCTCACCATGCTGACGGGATAGATATCTTCTTTAACAATGGTTTCGGTATGCGTTGCATAGATGCCATCCGGACTACCGAAGGGATAGGTAGCAAGAGGAGTGATGGAGTATCGCTCCGCCATGCTGAAATAGGCGATGCATCAGCTATTGCGGAGATGAACAATGCTCTGGTCGATCATCTCAACAAGTCTCCTTTGTTCATGGCGTATTATGGTCATTTCAGTCCGGAAGATATTTTACATGGCATGTCGGAAGGTAAGTATCAGTATATGGTAGCTCTGCGGGGAGATCGCCTGGTTTCATACCTGCGGCTGCAGGAAACCGGAGAAAATTTTGCTGCTGATGATGCCAGGGTCTGGAACATTTCCGGAGCTTACACCATCACCTCAGAGCGTGGCAGTGGTGTGAGTACTGCTCTGCTTGACTGGACTCTACTCCATTTGCGGGATGAGGGATATAGTTTATGCGGTGTGGATTATGAGAGCATCAATCCGACTGCAAGACGCTTCTGGCAGAAGTATTTTACTCCCTATACATACTCCCTGGTACGGCGTATAGATGAGCGAATACGAAGCTAAAAAAAAACCTCCGGATTTCAGCCGGAGGTTTTTTTAGCTTATTATTGTGATCGCGACTGATAGCTGGTATGCAGAAGCTCGTGAGCCTTCTTACCGTAAGGTTCACCAAGATAACTCTCATAGAGGCGAATTAGAGCAGGGTTCTGATGAGAGCGCCGCTTGTCTTTGCCTGCATCGATATCGTAGAGCCCCTTGGCTCTTTTGCGCAGGATATCCATCTTGCCGAGGGTGTACGGCTGACCTCCGCCGGAGACGCAACCGCCGGGACAAGCCATAACCTCGATGATATGATACTCAGCTTCCCCTCTCTGGATACGTTCCAGGAGGTTGCGTGCATTGCCGAGTCCGTTAGCAATAGCAACCCTGAGTCTGATATCGCCAACTTCTATCTCGGCTTCGCGAACGCCTTCGACTCCCCGGAGCTCCTGGAAGTCTACGGACTCCAGCTCCTTACCGGTGACCAGGTGGTAAGCGGTTCGCAGTGCAGCCTCCAGGACACCTCCTGTTGCTCCGAAAATATCGGCCGCTCCGGTGCTGATACTCAGGGGATCATCGAATCCTTCCTCAGGCAGGGAAGCAAAATCGATACCTGCTTCGCGTATCATCCGTGCAAGCTCTCTGGTGGAAAGGACGATATCCACATCGGAGTAGCCCTGGTCGTTTACCAGTTCTGCCCGATTGGCTTCGAACTTCTTAGCCAGGCAGGGCATAATGGAGACTACGGTGATGTTTTTGGAGTCGATTCCTTCACGTTCGGCATAATAGCTTTTTATCAAAGCGCCCATCATCTCTTGCGGGGACTTGCAACTGGAGGGCACGTCGAGGAGATCAGGAAACTGATGCTCGAAGAACTTGATCCAGGCAGGGCAGCAGCTGGTCAATAAGGGCAGCTTTCCACCATGAAGGAAACGGTGAACGAACTCGCTGGCTTCCTCCATGATCGTTACATCCGCTGTAAAGTTGGTATCCATGACTTTGTCGAATCCCAGGCGACGTAAAGCAGCAGCCAGCTTGCCTGTGACCACAGTCCCAGGTTCCAGGCCAAACTCCTCTCCCAGAGCGACACGAATTGCCGGAGCAGTCTGGGCGATGATTACTTTATCCGGGTTGCTCTTCTTCTCATCGAGGAGGCTCCAGACATCTTCTGTTGCATCCACTTCGGTCAGAGCGCCGGTGGGACAAACGGAGACACATTGCCCACAGAAGGTGCAGGAGGTTTCAATCAAGGGTTGACCAAAGGCCGTGCCCATGGTGGTAACGAAACCACGTCCGGTAGCTGAATAAACCCCGGCGGTTTGTATCGAATTGCATATGGTTTCGCAGCGCCTGCACAGGATGCACTTGTCGGGATTTCGCACCAGAGAGAACGAGGAAGTATCTTTGGGGAAGTGGTTAGTCTCTCCTTTGTACTTGATATCCCTGATGCCAAGATCCCCGGCAAGCTTCTGCAATGAACAGGTGCCATTGCGCTCACAGATGAGGCAATCACTGGGATGGTTGGA
>WRDA01000100.1 GCA_009783675.1 Symbiobacteriaceae bacterium
ATCCATACCCCCTGAGGACCCCCGGATAAGCAAGCCCGTTCTCAGGCGCATGTCAGTTTGTCAGGGGGTATCCATACCCCCTGAGGACCCCCGGATAAGCAAGCCCGTTCTCAGGCGCATGTCCTGAGAACGGAAGAGAACGGGAGAAGGCGGAAGAAAGCGGAACGCAAGATTAAGCGAGCCTAAACCTAAGGTTTGGGCTCGCTTTGGGTTGGTGTGAAGTTACCTTGGTCCTTCGAAGGTTCCCCAGACTACTGGTTCGCCGGCGTCGACCATCAGGCGTCCTTTGGCCCAGACCTTGTCGATGGAGTAGTCCTCGGTCAGGAGCACCAGATCGGCATCGGCTCCCGGGGCGATCCTGCCCTTACGATCCGCGAGGTTCAGCAGCCTGGCCTGGTTGCAGCTGACGATATGCAGCGCCTCGCTGATAGGCATCTGCATCTGGGTGATCATATTGACGAAGGCTTCAAAGACCGTACGCACGGAGCCTACACCAAGACCCAGGAAGTTGCCCTTGGCGTCGAAACGTGGCAAGGAACCGTTGCCATCGGAACTGATGGTCACCTTGTCCAGGGGAGCGCCGGCTTTCAGCACATAGGAGAGATGCTCACAAACCCGGCCTCCTGCCGTAAGATCGAACTGACCGCCCTCTTTAGCCAGGCGAACCGCCTGGTCCAGAGTCTCTTTGGAGCGACTGCAGTGCGTGGGCAAAATATTCTGAATCGGCAGATCGCTTTTAGCCAGGAGATCGAATATTGGTGTCAGCCCAGCCTTTCCAGGGCCGATGTGCAGATGCAGAAGGCCAGGTTTACCGCCGATCATGCCTCCGACCCGCGCTTCCATGCCCAGCCTGGCCAGTTCGTCCAGGGTCGGGTGAGCCGAGCGATGGTCGGAGATTGCTATCTCCCCCACCCCGATGACCTTCTCGATGAGGATAACATCGTCGCGAACTTTACCGGTGATGGTCGGTGTAGGCACTTCATAGGACCCGGTGTAGACGAAGGTTGTAATTCCCTCCAGCTCCAGGGCCTTAGCCTTGGTCAGCAGAGCGGGCATGGTGCGGGTGGTGCCATCGGTGCCCAGGACGCCAACGGCAGTTGTGACACCATAACGAGTGATCTCCGAAAGGGTTATCTCCGGTGTACGGGTCGCCGGGCCACCCTCGCCGCCACCGCCAAGCATATGGATATGCATGTCGATCAGGCCGGGAATCAGCGTCTTGCCTCCAGCGTCGCAGACCTCTACCTCGCCAAATCCGGTGGGGATGGGGAGGGCTTCTCCGATGCAGGCGATTCGTCCGTCGGCGATGAGCAAATCACGCACCCCCAGCTCTGCAGGAGCGAAGATGCGGACATTCTGCAGTAGTTTGAGGATCGCCATACTGGTTTAGGTGATGCCAGCGATGCGAACGATCTCGATGCCCTTTGCTGCCCAGGCATCCAGGATCTGGTTGAAGCCTAAAGAATCGCTGGCCATATGTCCGGCGATGATCAGGTTGGATTTACCATGATTCTTCATGGCCTCGATGACTTCCGGGGTGGCATGCATGCCGACGAAGGTGCCTATTCCGGCATCACTGCAGGCGATATACTCTTCGGGTGAAGGAGCGCCGACACCATACATTTCCACATAGATTCGGCCGGCAAAGCTTTCCTTGCTGCCGACCCACACTTCAGGCTTCTGCCCTTCCAACGCTTCGGCATACTCACGGATGGTCAGGAGTTCGTCGATGACATCCTGGACGGTGCAACGAGAATTGCGCTCCATCAGAGCATCCATCTTCTTTTGCGCCGCGCGTTCAGCCAGCATATCCGCAGGGGTATGATAGGCTACATCGCAGATATCCAGGAGGGAAGCCACGTCACGCATCTGGGTGCGATTGCGGGAGTGCATGCCGCGTTTCCTAACGTCGCTGTTCTTGTAAGCCAATTTCTGGGCTACGTTGATGGGGACGCCGCACTCCATCAGCTTCTTCATATGATCGCGGCCGAAGAGTTCGAAGGTGTTGGCGTTGATGATTCCCGCGGGATGATGCTGGGCAACACAATCGAAACCCAGCTGTTTGGCCAGAATCAGCATCGAAGTATCCATGTCGATCCCTGCCAGAATCTTTTTGATCTCCTTGCCATTGTCGAAGACAATGCCGGAATCCTCCGACATTTCGGTGAGGCCAACCAACTCGAGGACGATCTGGTTCATTTCCTTGACAGTCATTTGTTTTACCTCCTGTTTTGGTTTAGGGGACGAAGGGAACGTATTTGCAAGCTCTACGAGCTCGGATTAATATGGATTTACACTGATAAAAACGAAGGGTTTTACCTTACTTTGATGTGGGAGGACGGAAAGGGCGTCGACGGCGTCGATGATAGGATGGTGCCTTCGCTGCCACTTTGTCGGCTTGATCCTGGACAGTCTCGGAGATCTCCTGGATACCAGGCGGGCGTTGAGGAGAGGGCGTAGGAGCCGGTGTCGGAGCCACTCTTTGCTGATTACGCTGCTCATTGTTGCGGGGATTTGCGCCGCTTTGCTGCCCTCGCCTGCCCTGGGAACTCCCTGGTTGAGGCGGATGGGTTCTGTCCTCCGACCCGGTTTGCGATCTGGGCTGAGGTGGTGTCCCGGCACCTTGCTGAGGAGTATTTTGCTGCCCGGACGTCCTCTGAGATCCGCTGCGTTCGCCAACCGCAGAACTGCGCTGCTGTTGCCGTGGCTGCTGAGGCCTGGCGGGAGGAGTGGTCGAGGGAGAAGCCGCTGGCCCTGCGTTAGCGGGAGGATTCGGGGAGGGGGAGGAGGCAGAGGGAGCTTGTGCTGCCTGATTACGGGGAGTTCCCTGTCTATCCCGGCGTCCCTGTCTGTCGGATGGTCCCTTACCGGCTACAGGATCCCCGGGTACCGGAGCAGGCTGAGCCACAACCAAGCGTTCACCGAAAGATATCTCCGGTACTTCGAAGCGATGTCCCGGCGGAGTGAAGGAGATCAGGGTATGCGCTCCGCAGCTCTCGCAAACATAGGCGATGCGAATGCCGGACATCTCCCGGCCGCCTTCGTGGAAGTTTAAAAGCATGCGTTTGCCACAATAGGGACAACGCAGGCGATGATCGTAACCGGCAGGGCCGATGGTGACGCCAAACTCCATATCCCATTGCACGAGTTCCTCGATTTTAAGCATTCGCGAGGGATTGCGGTTCTCACCGGAACCACCATAGGTCGGCGAGACATCCTCCTCCGTGGTTTCTGCCTCAGGCAGGATCTTCTCTTCGTCAGTCATCAATAACGCTCCTCAAATATCGTAATACCGTTCATCCGCTACGGGGTTAACAAGTGAACTCCTGGCATGTTTACTGGCATGATCTAAGCTGATGGCTCTAAAACCCCAGCCCAAATCAGTTTAGGGGCTGGCGGTCAGCCAGAGCGGGAAAGCTCTCCCTGGCGTTACGAACCTGACCGAGATCTACCTCGCTATAAAACAAAACGGGAGAAGCTTCGGCAACAGCGATTATCTCACCGGTTGGCGAGACGACCATGCTGTTACCCCCATACTGGCTGCCGTTTTGCTCGCCGGCACAGTTACAGGAGATCAGCCAGCTTTGGTTCTCCAACGCCCTGGCTTGATTAAACAGTCGCCAGTGGGCAATGCGGGCAGCTGGCCAGGCCGCCGGGACCAGAAAGATATCGGCACCCAAATCGACCATGGCTCTGTACTGTTCGGGAAAGCGCAGATCATAGCAGGTGCTCAGCCCGAAGCAGCCCAGGTTGGTAGGTATGACCACCGGAAATTCGCCTCTGCGCAGGAGTTTTTGCTCCTGGGATTCGAAACCGAAGAGATGGATCTTGCGGTAACTGCCCTCTAGTTCGCCATCTCGGTCGATGAGCAAAGAGGTGTTGTAGAGTGCCTCCCCCTCGGCTTCGACGATGCTGCCTCCCAGGATGTAGGCATGCAGACGCAACGCCCAGGAAGCGAGGAAGCTGAAGGTGGCGCCGCGCAGATCTTCGCTGTCCTGGATATATCTGTCGTAAGCGAAGAAACCGCAACCCCAGAGTTCCGGGAGAATGACAAGGTCAGGATGACGCCCATCTTTGAGAATTTCTGCGAACTGTCTCTCCAGGAGTTCGCAGCGCCCCTCCTTGTCTCGAGAGTCGGATATATCCATCTGCAGGGTAGCGATCTGCAAAGCGCACACTGCCTTTCGTTTCAGATTAAGGTAGAGGAACATGATCCCGAGTAATGTATTAATTATTATTCGCGAAGGAGAGCGGCAATCCTGCACATTTCTTTTATCCTTCACAACCCTGAGGCAGGAAATAATAACCCCTCGCAGGAATCTAAGCAGGTGAACACAGTTTCCTATGGGGTGATTGCATGGGACGCATCATCGCCATCGTCAACCAAAAAGGTGGCGTCGGCAAGACTACAACAGCCGTCAATCTCAGTGCTGCCCTGGCTGAAGTCGGGGAAGCCACTCTCCTCGTGGATCTCGACCCTCAAGGTAACTCCACCAGTGGTCTTGGTATTCGCAAGGAGGAGTTGGACGCCTGTTGTTATAACCTTCTCCTCGGCCAGGCCAGCGCCGAAGGGATTCTTTGTCATACCGCCATGCCCTGCCTGAAACTGATTCCGGCAACCATGGCTCTGGTTGGTGCCGAGATAGAGCTGGTAGACCTGCCCCAGCGTGAGTTTCGCCTGCAGGAGGGTCTGGCTCCGATCGCCGCAGGATACGACTACATCATTATCGATTGCCCGCCATCTTTGGGACTGCTGACGCTCAACGCCCTCTGTGCTGCCAATAGCGTGCTGATCCCGGTACAGTGCGAGTTTTACGCCTTGGAAGGGGTCAGCCAGTTACTAAGAACTATTCGCTTGGTACAGCAACATCTCAACCCCGCACTGGAGATCGAGGGAGCGCTACTGACCATGTTTGACGGGCGTCTCAACTTAAACACCCAGGTAGCCGCGGAGATCCGCCGTCATTTCGGCGACAAAGTCTACAGGGCTCAGGTTCCGCGCAATGTGCGACTAAGCGAGGCACCGAGCCATGGCATGCCGGTATTGCTATATGATTCCCGCAGTCGGGGAGCAATCTGCTATCGCGACCTGGCTCAGGAGGTGAGGGGTCATGCCCGCTAAAACCAACCGCGGTCTCGGGAGAGGTCTCGATGCCCTACTGCGCCCCGAAACCGGGGACAGGAGCGCCACCGAGATTCAAAACATTCCTTTGGAGCGCATCTTTCCCAACCGCTTTCAGCCTCGACGCTCCTTTGAGGAAAGCGGATTGCAGGAACTCGCTGCATCTATACGAAGCAACGGTATCTTAGAACCGATTCTCTTAAGACCCTTACCCGACGGCTTCGAACTGGTCGCCGGAGAACGCCGCTGGCGGGCGGCAAAACTGGCAGGGTTGACCGAGATTCCTTCCATCGTGCGTTACTATGATGACCGACAGACTGCCGAAATCGCCCTCATCGAGAATCTGCAACGGGAGGACCTCAATCCCATCGAGGAAGCCGGCGCCTTACAGCGCCTGATGCAAGAGTTCTCCCTGACTCAGGAAGAAATAGCCAGACGAATAGGGCGCAGTCGTCCCTATGTGGCTAACAGCCTGCGCCTTCTGCAGCTGCCTCCCCGTATCCAGGATTACCTGCTGCAGGGCGCTCTGGAGATGGGCCATGCCAGGGCCATGCTGCCACTGGCTACCGAGATGCAGCTCTCTCTGGCGGCGGAGAGTATCGCACGAAAACTAACTGTGCGCCAGATCGAAGCCAGGGTGCG
>WRDA01000101.1 GCA_009783675.1 Symbiobacteriaceae bacterium
CCGGCGACCTTCTTCAAAGCGTTCGCGACGCCTGCGATGCTCCTGAATCACCGTCGGTGAGTAAGGGTAGAAACTCGCTTCCGGATCACTTGGTTTAATGACGATGAAGCCAGTATTGTCCTCAACCACCGTGCCATCACACCATGCCTTCCACTGGGTTATTTCCAAACCACCCTTTGTGCTTCTCACTCCTATGACTTCACCTTGTTTAACCATATCTCCTACCTGCTTCAGGCAGAGAAATGTGAATGTCGGATCCCTGCCTAGTGAGATGGGCTTTGCCAGGATGCGCACGTTCTCATCCAGTTCCCTGAGGATCAGTTCACCCTGAGAATCGCGTAAGCGTCGCACAGAGAGCTTCCTTAAAGGAATTACCCTGGCATGGAGCAGTTCGTTAACCGTAGCTATCTGTGCTGTAAGGGTCGGGAAAGCCACGGCACAGACCAGCACGAAGAACATACTGAAGGCAGCCGTTAAGCCCAGGGAGAGCAGGTCGGTCAGTCTAAAGGCGCTATACCATGGCAAAAGACGACCTAGCAGGGCGGTAGTGATTATACCCAATGCAAGTCCGAGAACTAAGGAGATGCCATACTCCAGACTCTGCAGGTTGATCAGCTGATCCCTGGAGAGGCCAACAGACTTCAGGGTTGCCAGCTCGCTGCGGCGCTCCAGGAAGGTCATCATGGCTACAGTGAGCACTCCTACCCCCATGAAGGTGAAGATCAGCAACAAGAGACCCGAGCTTGGCCGAACGATGCGAGAGAGCATGGTCTGGGAGAGGGCTTCGGGAAGACCATCGTAAAGCAACAACGCTCCGGGGTAGGCGGTCCCCATCCATTCTGCCAGATACTCCAGATTTGCTTCGCCTGAAACTCTGTCGTAATCGATAAGGTAGCGATTAGCATCCGTTGATGCCCGCAGAGTGCAGGCATCCTGGAAGGAGATCAGAGCCAGGGGTTGTGAGCAGTTGTCATCGTAGATACCCACGAGTGTGACGGTTAAGGAACGTAACTGAAATTGACTAAAGCAGGTCAGATCGAAGCTGTCACCGGGAGTTAACCTGCTGCCTTCAGCCAGGCTGCGTGGCAGAAGAATCTCACCGTTATGCTGCAGGGATCTGCCCTCTATCTCCTCCGGAGCGAAGGAAAAGAAGCCGCTATCCTGATGAAGTCCCAGAAGCTCGATTCTACCGTGGATACTATCAGCAACGAGCCCTGACCCTGCTTCCCCATAGCCGTAGAGCTGGCGCCGAAAGCGCGTTGGGGGTAGGTCTTCCCTATCCAGAATGGATTGGTATTCTCCGGGTACGACCATCAGATCGAAGTAAACGGTGGTAAGAGGATCGGTCCTTGCCACACCACTTTCGACGATGCTCTGCATATAGATACCGTAGAGTATATGCATGGTAAAAGAAAGAGTAAGCAAGGTGGCGATGGTCAGGAGCCGCCAACGCCAGCGCCAGGCATTCCTGGTGAAGATCCAGATGATCAGTGCTATAGTTTCTTTCTCCGGGTTCTCTTTTTTACTCATTGCGCAGCACCTCATTGACCGAGAGGCTTGACATGCGCAGTGCCGGCAACAACCCGAAGATGATCGTGGAGATCAGAGCCGCAGCGAAGACCAGAAGGAAGTCGCTACCGATGCCACTCAGGAGTTCTCCCAGAGGCATCCTGTTGGTCAGCTGATTAAGGGTCGCCGGAATGCGCATGAGGAGGAAGCCACAGAAGGCGCCTGTCGCTGAGATGAAGAGAGCCTCCCCCAGAGCCATCTGGACGATCTCCTGACGCAGAGCCCCCACCGCCTTTAGGATGCCGATCTCCTTTGTGCGTTCATTGATCATGATCAGTAGATTGGAAGCAATGACCAAAGCAGCATTGAGGAAGATGAGGATGCTGAGGGGTAAGCGTAAGTCCAGAGGCATAGTGGTCTGTTCCTCATAGGCAACCAAAGCTGTCAGCTGCCTGCGGAAGACAGGAGGCAGAAAGGAGAGGTCTTCGATGAGGAACTTGGCCAGAGCTTTGTCGATGAGTGCCGGAGTATGCACGAAGGAGAGAGTAGGGAAACCGGATCTCAACTGCATCATGATATCCTCCAGATAGGAGATATCATCGATCATCAGCATCACCTGGCGCGGCAGATATTCTTCAGTCGCTGCCTGTTGCCAGATGAACTGCCAGGTTTCCAGAGGTATCTGTAGTTCATCAAGTTGCCAGAAGAGGGGAAGTCCTTCTTCATCACTGCGGGTATAGATATCACCGTATTGATCGCTTCTCTGGTTAAAGTCGATCCGGCGGGTTTCCAGGTCGAGGATGCCTACCACTTCGAAGGTGAATACCAGAGGGTTAAGGTAGTCGAAACCGGTTACTCCATTCCCACTGTCCAAGATGCGGGGGACCTCGACGGTGATGCTTTCGCCCAACTGAAGGTCCTTTTCCAAAGGAGGTTTAGTGGCATGTCCACAGATGACAGCCACCATGTTACCGGCATCCTCTTTCTGCAACCAGCGTCCTTCAACGAGGCAGCTTGCGGGAGGGACGATCTGTGCCGCATCTAGGATGGCATCCCTGCCTCTGAGAGCCATCTCCCACCTGGCATCGGACTTTACTGAAACCGCCGGTATCTGATAGCGAGGATAGACCGCGCTGACGCCACGTTGCCTGAGCAGGACCTGTATCAACTCGTCATCCAGGGGAGTCACATTGGATGAGTTGTCCTTCAGGTAACCCATCGCTGACAACTCAGGGAAGTAACTATCCAGATCGGAGAAAGGATTACCCTTCATCTTTCGATAGCCCCAGCTGGATTCCCCTGCGGGTATTTCGCCGATGAAGCTGGTGTCATAGACGGCGACCTCTCCCCCCAGCAAAGAGCGGTAAGCAGCTCGATAGAGCTGGGCATAGCCCCGGCTAAGGCTTACCGCATAGACCAGGAAAGCCGCAGCGATAGCCATCGAGGCGATTGCCAGCAGGCTACGCGCCAGGTTGCGCCTAGCATTGATAATGCCGAGTGCGATGAAAGTCGGCATGAACATCCCTCCGTTAGATGGAAGTATGACGCGCATTGTAGTATAGTCATTGTGTCCACAAAAGACAATCATCGCACGGAAAGTTTATGTTTACAGTTTATGTTAATGGATTGTATAGATATCACAAATTAGATATCGTTGGAACCATATGTAGAAGTTCACAGATGTCATCAGGATGAAGATGTAGCTCTTTGAATACTTACCAAGTAGCTCTCAATAGCAGCTTCATATAGGCGCGTTGTACGATAACAACTGTAGGAGTTGGGCACCGACATGCTACCAGTGACATTATAGTTTTCCACAACACATTCGCTAGCGCAAAGATACCTTAACCAACAGGAACGACACCCTAACTTTTGCGTGCTATTGGCAGCCTTGCGTAACTCAAGAACTTTATCATGTAGCAATCCTTCATAAACTGATCCTACACAGAATAACTCGTTTGATGTCATCCTGTGACATGCGTAAATGCTACCAGTAACATCGACCGTCAGGGTATTGTAAGCGAATCCACAACCCCACGGTGATTTATATCCGTCTTCTATTTGCTTCTTTATCCTTCGAATAGGCATAAGGCGATCGTGATCTTCACTAAAAAAGCTTTCGCTTAGTGAAGCCACATAGGTTCGCAGAGAGATTCCGTCTAATATTAGTGAATCACAACTATCACTACTTACCGGAGCAAGGTAAGCTACTGTGGCGCCTGCTTCCCTAAGATAACTGTCTAGATCACCTGCATTTGCAAACGACGACGTCACTGTGGCCCTACAGCCAATACTACAATGCCTCCGCAATAACTCAATACCTTTAATAGTTTCAGCGTAAGAGTTTACTCGTTCGTCTTTATGGGGACGTAATCTATTGTGTAGTTCCTCGTTGCCATCTAAACTAACTATAACTCCAAACTGATGATCTGCAAGGAACTTTGCTTTCATCTCGTCTATAGCTATAGCATTGGTGGTGATGGAAAAGCCTACTTTTTTACCAATTTCGCGCGCTTTCTGCTCTGCGTATAATGTGAGTTCTTCGATCAGCTCCCAGTTGAGGAGTGGTTCTCCACCAAAATAAGAAATGGTAAATCTTGGTGCTTTGTCGAAGACAATTTTTGAAATCAAGTCAATGGCCTTACGCCCAATCTCAGAGCTCATATTTGATATCAATGAACTACCGCCATAACTACCTCCGGCTGCAAAACAGTAAGTACAGTTCAATTGACATTTTTGAGAGACATTAAGAGTTATAGCAGAGTGTGGAATGAGTATGTCCTCAGAATCAATCATTGCATGATCGCGCTGAGCAAATAGACCCTTTTCCAGTAGTTCCTCAACTACCTGCTTTGCCTGAATAAATTCTGAATCAGTTACTCCTCTTAAATGCAGCAGCTTTCTAGCAGCCTCATACGTTGTTTCATCGAAGCCTCCATGTATTAGAGCCTCTTCCACGATCGCAGCACTAGACATATCTAATTCGACCAGACTCGATGTTTCAACATCGAAAACCACAATATGCTTCCCATCACTTGTTAAATGCATATATTGAGGAAACATCTTGACTTCTATACACATATTATCGCTCCTATAAGTTATTATTAGGTCATATTTAGGCATTGTAGTTCAGCAATGGCTGGGTAGCCAAATTAAATTAGTTAACAACGAAAAACTCCCATTATAATTGAGATTAAGCGATGTTTCATATGGATAGTACTCTCCAGACAACGAATCTAATCCTCAGTGACGTTTATAACGCATTGGGGAATAACTATGAGACAGCTCAGTTTCTTTTATGAAGTATCAGTGATGAAACGGCTCAGCCCATTGGAGATTATCTGGAGGTGCTGAACAAGGCAATAGATTGGACTATCTTCATTCCTATGCAAGAGCTAGCAAAACCTGATAATACTCGGAAAGATAAGGGAGGGAGTCACCATTGCTTCCGTTGGTGACGTTCAAGATCGTTATTTTACAAGGACTTCATGGTGTAGCTAACGACGCTACAGAGTTCATCGCCAACGACCGACTGAGTTGGTAACATTTCCTGGGCCTGACACTCTCTGATAAGGCTCCGGACGGAACTTCAATCTGGTTGTAACATGAATCTCTAAAAACCAGTGGGATCTATGAAGAACTGTTCGACCTGTTCAATATCAAAATGGAGGAACTTGGAGTCATTACCCATCGGGGGCACATCGAAGACGCAAGCTTCATCGATGTGCCCACGTTAACGCAACACAAGAGATGAGAACTGCAAGACCAAAGAAGACAGTACACCGGAAGAATGGACGGATGGAGATTTCACCTGTGGGCTGGCACAGAAGGATCTGGATGCGCGGTGGCTAAGAGAATGGGAAGGTTCACTATGATAACCAAAGACCATATTCTATGCGATGCAGACAGTAAGCTAGTCATAGACTACGGGGTATCGGTGGCAAGTCCCACGATAGCCAGATGTTACTGTCGTTTCTCTCCTAATCAAGAGGATAGAATTGAGGACCTCCGGGTAGACAGCGCTTATCTAGGAGAAGAGATAAACGCTGTCGGTAGCATAGCTCTATCCGGACATCCTCCCACAACTTAGAAGCTGTATTCAACTGTCATGAGTAAAGCGTTTCAATAATGTTCTCATGTTGGAGATAGCCACAAATGCCTCTGCGGCATCTGCCGAATACTCATAATCTTTGGAAAGACGACGTGAGTGTGAAAGCCACGACAGTGTTCGCTCTACCACCCACCGTACAGG
>WRDA01000102.1 GCA_009783675.1 Symbiobacteriaceae bacterium
CAAGATCGCCAGCGGTATGCAGCATGCTTTCGACCCTCAGGTCTACGATGGCAATCGCATCATCGAGCTGGGCGGCTTGCCGATTCACAGCGAAAAGCCGGAAGAGAGCAGCAGGTAGGCTGCAGAGAAACGAAATCCGCGACATTATCATGATGAGAGGGCATTAACGTTGAACTAGCGGACCGGTGTTCAGACGCAGAGGAGGAGTGACCATGAAGAGGATCGGCATCAGGAGCATGTTGACTGCAGCTCTCTTAGTAATATCCTTTACCTTGACTTCTATGACTCTGCACGCCGAGACGGAGAGGGAGTTCTTCAACTCCCTCAGAATGGCTAAGCCCGGCGATATGCTCTCTTTAGTTGATGTCGACAGGACAGACTACAGGATGAGCGATTCCACTAACGGTTACTACGCCAATATCCTGGTTAGCGATGGCTATGACATACCGGTGACCCAGCTTGGTTATCTGCTTATCGGCAAAGGATGGCAACTTGGTCAGTTCGGTGCGGTCCTCACCCTGGGAAATGGAACAACCATCAAAGGTAGGGAGACTCACTACCAGGACGGCGTGTTCATCGAGTTCCCCCTAAGCGAGGCGATCTCTGGCAAATACGAGATGTACCTCTCCATCGGCGAAGTTCCCTATACTGATTATATCATCGTCAACATGGTAAATGGTCGCGAAGCAGGCAGTTCCGGCAACAGCGGGGAGTTCGCCAGGGCGATGGAGTCCAAACCTATGCTCTATGCTCCGCAGGATTCTGTACTCAGCCGGATAGCCATAATCCAGGGTGACTACATTCTTAAAGAATGGCCGGAATTCTGGAACCCCTCCCTTAGTACAGCAGAGGATGCAAAAGTCGAGAGCGGTCGCAAGTATCCACTGATAGCGGATCCGGTTTTTAGCATGATGACTCTGGAATCTAACGGCGAGTTTACTAACTACAGGGAGATTATCGTCGATGGTGAAGAGATCATCCACTGTTTTTATGATGTATCGGAAAGTGTTAGGATCAAGTTGCTTACCCGGGATCTGACGGAGTTGAAAACCATTGTCATCCCGAAACTGATGCCCATTTTCGGTGCTGCCACCATGGATGATAAGGGCAATTATTATATCGCTTACGGTGAAAAGCTTTTGGAAGAAAACCAGAAAAATGAGCAGAACATCGTCATTGCCAAGTACGATTCAAACGGCAAACTGCAAGGCAGTGCCTGGTTTACAGCCGGTGAAGGCTACTATAATGGCACGATGCAACCCTTCGAACGAACCTCTGCTATGGCCATCTCCGGTAATATTTTAGCCGTCCATTTCAGCCGCATCATGTTTAAGGGTAGTGACAACCTGAACCACCAGTCGTCAACGGTGCTGTATATCGATATCGATGGGATGATCCCTGTCGGGTTACCCACCCCCTATACCTCCCATTCCCTGGCACAGGCAGCCATAACAACCAGCGACGGAGGCTTTCTCTTTGCCAATCGTGGCGATGGCTTTCCGCGAGGGTTTGCTATCAGCAAGGTGTTTTGGGCAGGGTTACAGGAGTTCACTCCTTTTCACTTCAGGGAACTGGCTCCTTATCAGGAGACGAATTCATCACTGGCAGGCATCGCCGAAACCGCTAGGGGTTATCTGCTGGCGGGGTCCTCGGAACGCGTTCTCTCCAACATCGCTATCCCCTCTGCCGAGGGAGGTCCTCAGGATCTGTTCGTCCAGCTGATCGACAAGGAGTTTTTCGCTAAAGATAAGCGAGAGGATACCATCGTCTCCAGGGGAGAAACCCGCCGGACCGAAGGAATCCAAAACATCCTTGGCTTAAACTATGCGGGAGGGACCAGCTATTTTCTGGCTGCTGATCTGGCTGACTATGGCGTTATCTGGCTGACCGCTTATCCTGCAGGGCAGCATGTGGATAATCCCAGGCTTGTACCTTTCGATGACTGCTTTATCCTGTTATGGGAGCGGCATGAGCAAAAAGAGTACGGTTATCATGCCTATCTGGACACCTGGTACATGATTCTGGCAGGCGATTGTTCGGTAGTAAAGCCTGCAACCAGGATTCAAGGTAACCCGAGGCTGCAACCCGTCTTCTCCCTTGGTTACTGCGACGGTAAGCTCTACTGGCTGGCTACAGAGTATCATCAGGGCGGCTGGGACCTCTCCTTACAATCCCTGGCCATCCTGGACAAACCCTCAAACTGGGCGACAGGGCAAGTCGAAGCCGCTATTGAGGGCGGGTTGGTCCCTGCAGCTATGCAGTCGAACTATTTGCATGTCATCACCCGTGCCGAATTCTGCAGTCTGGCTGTACAGCTCTGCGAGAAGTATATGGGGCAGCAAATCACCGGACGCGCCAGTTTTACGGATACCACCGATATTAATGTGCAGAAGATGGCCGCCCTCGGGGTCGTATCCGGCGTCAGTGAGACCCTTTTCGCTCCCCACAGCGCACTGACCAGAGAGCAGGCTGCCTCGATTCTGGTGCGCCTGGCAAATGTCTGTGGCTTATCTCTTCCTAAGACAGCCGCGACCTTCAGCGATAGCGCGTCGATTTCGGACTGGGCCCTGGAAAGCGTGGGTCAGGTGCAGGCTGTCGGTCTGATGGGAGGCACCGGCAACGGTAACTTCTCTCCCCAAGACCCTTACACCAGGGAACAGAGCATCGTCACCCTGCTGCGGCTGTTTGAATGGATCAGGTAAAGGCAGGTGTAATATACTTGCAAGAGAATGCGAAAGAAAGAGATATGCGTGAAGTTGTGAAGCGCGGTTATCAGGAGGGGGATTTTTATGCTCTCTATGGAGTGCGTGAAAACCCAACTGACTGGCAGGAAAGGGTTCTGCAAAGCTTTGCTGACATGTTGAGCACAGGGAACAGCATCCTCGATTGGGGTGCAGGAACCGGATACCCGTATGACCGTTGGCTTTGGCAGCGAGGAATGAAAATTACTGCTGTGGAGAGTTCAGAGAAGCATATTGAGCAAGGCATCGCTAATCTCCCGGATATAACCTGGATACATGCCGATTTCACCTCGCTTAACTGGCCTGCTGAAAGCTACGACGGACTGGTAATGCTCTACAGTCTTCTACATATCCCGCGTAGCGAACAAGCTGCTCTGCTGCGCAAAGGTGCAGACTTGCTGAAGCCCGGAGGTGTCTTTCTGCTGACAGTAAACGAACGGGCATCGGATACCGACTGCGATTTTGAGGAAGGTTGGGCAAACGGACCAGGTATGGCCTTCAGTCATTTCGACTTGGCTGATAATCTGCAAATGCTAACGGATGCAGGGTTACAGATCGCACAGACTATGCACGAAAAAGAACAGGCAGGTGGCGAGCCATTCGTGTGGGTACTCTGCAGGAAACCATAGAATATTACTAACTCGCCAACAACGGTATGATAACCACATGACCCCGAAACTAGCGGGGTCATTTTTATGTACAGAACTGGAGTCAAACTTTGCGCCAATGCTACCGTGTCTGAGATACAGTAAAATCACTCTCGCTGCCATACTCTGTTTCTGGCACGAAACCCTGCTTTTTTGTCGCTAAGGAGTTTTCGTAACTGATAAACGCTTTCCATGCCAGTTCACACCATAAAGAAACATACGGGTTTATAATGCTACTTGCTACAAAGTCCTAATCACATTGAGAGCATGTAAACCATACATGAAGAGGATCCACAGGAATCTTTTCAGCTTCAATGTGAGTACAGGGACGAAGAATAAATCATGGAGGTGTGCTGGATGAAATACTGTTCGAATTGTGGGCAAGAGATGCCTAACTCTGCCGTGTACTGTGTAAGGTGCGGGACCACTGCTCCTTACGAAGCTTCAGCCATGGCGGTGGCATACGACGATTATCCCTCGGGTGGATTGAAAGCTGTCTCTTTCCTAATTCCTCTGGTGGGCTTGATCCTGTTTATCATGAACTACCATTCCAAGCCGGAGTCTGCCACTGCATATGGCAAGTTTGCACTGGTCGGCTTTATAACGTCATGGGTGATAGTTGGACTCTTCTACGGGTCTCTGATCTCGATGCTACTGTGGTAGGACCTGCTTCGTAGGTGCCGCGATCTGATCCACCAGGAACCAACTTCAGCCCGAAGTTGGGACTTGGAATCTGCAAAACATGTTCATTTCAGCAAAACCTGCAATGATGTTAACTCGGTTAATGTTAACACCGTTGCAGGTTTCGGCCTTACCCTTGGATTCTTTGGCAAACCATGATATACTTTCGGCGGAACGATATTGCGACTGTAAATCGTTACTATCAGGAATGGCTGGTGGGTACCCTTATGGTCGACACCGACCTGGATCCCCTGATATGGCAGTTGGGGCTGCAGGTATTCCTTATTGCGATTAACGCTGTCTTGGCTTGCGCGGAGATAGCTGTTATCTCTATTAACGACGCTAAGCTGGAGCTGTTATCCGAATCAGGAGACAGCAGAGCAAAGCGTCTGTTGACTCTGACCAGCCAACCTGCCAGACTCTTGGCTACAACTCAGGTGGGTATTACCCTGGCCGGCTTTTTAGGCAGTGCGTTCGCCGCCAACAACTTCGCCAACAGACTGGTCAATCAGCTCATCCTTCTGGGCATAACGCTGCCGCTGTCTTTTCTGAGAACGGCTTCTGTAGTTACTATTACCCTCGTTCTGTCATATATCACCCTGGTCTTCGGGGAACTGGTGCCCAAGCGTCTCGCACTCAAGAGGGCAGAGGTAATAGGTTTACGCATGTCCGGCACGATCTTCCTGCTGTCCAAGCTGTTCAAACCCCTGGTAGAGCTGCTGACTGTTTCTACGGATGCTATTCTTCGCCTCATGTCCATCGACCCCAATGAGGAAGACGAGGGAGTCAGTGAGGAAGAGATACGCATAATGGTAGATGCCAGCAGCGACAAAGGGTCGATCGATGTGGAGGAGAAGGAATTCATCCACAATCTGTTCGACTTCAATGATATCACCGCCGAAGAGATAATGACTCATCGCACTGATGTCTCGATGCTGTGGCTGGAGGAAAGCGACGAGGAATGGGAGAGAACCATTTACGAGAGCCGTTTCTCCTTTTATCCCATCTGTGCAGACAGTCAGGATAACATCGTCGGTGTGCTGAGTGCCAAGGATTACTTAAGGCTGCGCGATCGCCACAGAGAGACAATTTTAGAGCAGGCGGTCAAGCCGGCTCAGCTTGTACCCGAGACAGTGCGAGCCGATACTCTGCTGCGTAACATGAGGAAAAACCGCAATCATTTCGCCATCGTCATGGACGATTACGGTGGTATGAGCGGAGTCATCAGCATCAACGACCTCTTGGAGCAGCTGGTGGGAGACATGGATGATGATAGCGAGGGAATCACTGAAGCCACGCTGATCGAAGCTGTTGACACAGCACACTGGCGTATTCGCGGTACTGCGCCCTTAGACGAGGTAGCTGAAGCACTTGGCATCGACTTGCCCTGTGATGAGTATGATACCTTCGCCGGCATGGTCTTCGGCTACCTGGGACATATCCCCGCAGATGGCAGCACCATAGAGCTGGAATGCTACGGCCTTAAGGTTGACATTTTACTGATTCAAGATCACCGTCTGGAGACTGCTCTGGTAAGCATAGCGGAAGTGTAGGTAAATCGCGAGCCATCAGCATGTTCGTCGCGACAAAATCACAGACGGATCAAAGTGGCAAAATCACAGATAGTTCGGATTTGACACAGCATTTTTGACACATTTTTGACTTAATTGTTGACAAC
>WRDA01000103.1 GCA_009783675.1 Symbiobacteriaceae bacterium
ATATATCCGGGATCAAGTGAACTGTAATAACCCCCAAATAAGAAAGGAGTAAGACCCATGAACCGTTTCAAGGCTTTTTTGGCTCTCTGCTGTGCAGTCGCAATCTTCATGACTGCTACACTCGCCTATGAGGAGATCGTCAAGGCACGTAACGAGTTTCATAACCGACGCCCCAACGATGATATTACCATCCATGATGATTTCGACCCCGATGTCGGTCAGAAGGATGTCTTCGTAGAGAACACCGGCGATGTTACCCTTTACGTCCGCGTCAAACTCCAGGAGTACCTGGACCTTACCACGGATACGGCCAATCCTCTCGATCACCAGTGGATTACCCACAAGTATGCTGCGACTGCCGAAGACTGCGGTCAGGGCATGAGCGGTGCGCTCTTTCACAATTACTTTACCTGGCACATGGGTGGGCAGAAATGGTATATGCCAGGTAAGACCAGCCCCAACCATGTCGTCGACGATAAAACCACCGATTACACCAATGTCCCCGGGGCTAAGCAGACACCCAATGCTGCTATCGTCTCTTCAACTCTCTTTTTGAACCTGACCGCCGATCAGCAAAAGAATTTCATCGGCTGGATCTTCTGTCCCGATGGATATGCTTACTGGTCTCAGCCCTTGGAGGGTGGTGAGGCAACCGGTTTACTGCTCCATGGAGTGACTATCAGCGATGCAATCAAAAAGGAAACCTACTACTATGCTATTAATGTCATCGTCGAAGTAGTCGACGAAATGGATCTCCCTATGTGGAACAGTGGAGCAGCACCGACAGAGCCGGGTAACCAGCATCCCGAAGCCGACAACGATGGCAAGGAGATCATCGCCATCATCATCGGTAAGGGAGGGAGCTCAGATCCTGGGACCGGAGATGAGACTGTTCTGGTCGTTAAGAACCCTGTTAACCCGGAGCTTGGCTATACCTCGCATCTCGATGATGATTACGCCAAAGATGAGGGCGGCCAGTTCTCGGGAGATGGTTCGATCTATCGTCCGGAATATCCCGACTTTAATGGCTGGACCTTCGATGGCGCCGGAGCCTTCCGCCTGGAAGAGATCCTGGTAGGCGTCGACTACACCGGTCTGACCGTGGAAGCTCTGGAGGAGAAATATGTGGGAGGGTTCTCCATCGGAACCTCCCGCACCGGTAAACCTGCTATCCTTTACACTGTCCTGCCTGAACTGGAAGTTGGCGCGGTGCAGTTCGCTGCCGATATGTATACCTACTACCCGATTACTACCATGTTACGTCTGACTCAGGGCACCAGGAGTGTCGAGATCAAGGTGACCATGGAGTACCGGCAGACCTTGGTTACCTGGACCTAAAGGTGACGGTCATGCTGATGAATCAAATCCTGATTACTCTCACCTGTTTGAAAGGAGTGCTTTCCATGACCCGCATGAAGTCTTTCATCACCCAATTCGGATGTGTTTTGCTGATAACCGCTCTCCTGCTGAGCAATCTCGGCTCCACTGCAGCCTCATCCGATTACACGCAGAGTTTTGTATCCTCCTATCCCTCTTATAACAGAACCATCGAGGTTGGATCGACGATCAGCACCCCGACCTATGCCAATGCCTTCAACTGGCTTAACTCCAACACTGCGACTCTGCAATTGAGTGCCGCACAGGGAGCTGCCAGCGGCACGGTGAAGGGCCTGCAGCCTGGTGTAGCCACGGTAGCGGTCGGTTCCCGAGGCGGACAGATCAGTGAACTGAACTTCAGCGTAGTCGACAGCTCCAACATCACTTCCTACACCCTCATAGGTGGCATCGAAGGCAGTCTGGCAAACAAAGCAGCTTCCCTGACCATACCCATCGTCACAGTACCTGCTGTCGCTAAGAACCGGATCACCTGGCAGTCTTTAAACCCTGCAGTTGCCTCGGTAACGGGTGATGTAGTCACCGCCCAGGTGGTAAACGGCGCCACCCTAATCCTGGGAACCTTCAACGACAAATGGGGTGTCGAACATAGTATCCCTTACCTGGTCATCGTCGGCAACGGTGGGAGCAGTGAAGACTCAAGCGGTGGGGGGAGTGGCTTCCACTACCGCCCCCTGAACAAACCAACCAATATCTATGAAAAAGTCGACGCCGATGGTAACCCGACCAAGCCTCCAACTTTTATCTTCAATCCCGGTGGGAACCCTGGGGACGGTCAGGACCGGGAAGCAGTCATCGACAGCGATGGGAATTTCTGGGTGCAGGAGACACCTCCCGGTAATATCTGGCTGCCCATCACCGATAACGGTAAACTGGACACGGATAAAACAATCTGGGGCGGAGCCGATGGTAAACCCGGTGGAAGCGACGATCAGAAAGCAAATCACTTCGGCAGCAGCTGGTGGGTAAACAAGGGCCAGAATGTCTGGCAGGAAGTCCTAAACCCACAGACTCTTGGTGACCTGGTGGGTGGAGGCATCGACCGTAACCCCGCTACCTATCCGGTACAACCGATCTATGACAACACCAGCAACGATGGCAAGTATTATGTCGGACCTTTGGGTCCCAACGACGAGGGACATTACTTCTTCTACGGAGACCCGACGACCAATCCCGATGGCATGCTGGACAGCTCGGCCAGCTCTACCGCAGGAGACGATGTGCTCTACTACCAGAACGCTGACGGCAGCATGACCACCACCAAGCCGGCTCCTAAAGATACCACCGATTTTATCAGTCCCCCTAACGGTGCTACAGTAACCTTAGATGGAATCGAATGGATTAAGGTCAGGAATGATTACAAAGAAGGACAGGAATACGTCCTGCTGATGCTCAAGGAGGTCATCGGACCCTTCCCTTATGGTGCGGACAACGCCTCTAATCTCGACTTTCTGGAATCCTCTATTCGGCACGAACTGGATAAGTGGTATGCAGCGCTGCAGGCTCCCGTGCTCAAGACCCTGGCTATGCAGGCGATGACCGGTACATCACCTAATAAGTCCTGGCCATCTTATTCTCCCACTGGCGTCTATGCCCACATTCCCCGTAAAGCCGATGTTCAGGACTTGCCCTTTGATGCCTGTTTCCTCCCTGGCGTCATCTACTGGCTGGCTGATCCCGCTTCCTCTCCCGACCAAGACAACTGGACCAACCAGGCAACTGTCAGATATGATGGAACGTTCGGCATCAGGAACAACGCTATCTTCACTCCCGGATCGCCCAATACTCGTCCTATAGTTTGGATCAGAGTTCCCGGATCGAAGATTGTCCCATAGTGACTGAAGAAACTACTAATACTAACAATTCTCCCGGGGGCGTTGCTCCGTCCCCGGGAAAACCTGGAAAAGAGGTGGTCTGATGAGGAAGATAGTGCGCAGAATTATCATCGTAGCCTTGCTTGCTGCTATCGGTATCAGCGGCTATGAACTCTCCATCATCTCGGCACAGTATTTAAGCGAGGCTCAGGTCAAGGAAGAAATGCAGCGCTTCCGGCCTCCCCTGGATGTTTATGACCTGGACCCTGAAACCGACCTGACCTCCTCTACCGAAGATGTGAAAGCCTCAGCGCTCTACCTGCATCCCTTCGATGTTGAGCAATTCGCCAGAAAATCCCGGGAGGCGATCAGAAATATGCAAACCCTCATCAACGAGGATGTCCTTGGCTGGCTCTATATTCCCAACACTCGCATCGACTACCCTCTGCTTGTCTCAGGGGATAACAGTTACTATCTGCACAAGGATATCTACCATAATGATGCCAGCGCCGGAAGTATCTTCATGGATTATCGCTGTGACCCTGCTCTGAAAAGCTTTAACACCATCATGTATGGTCATAATATGAAAAATGGCAGCATGTTCACCGACCTGAGAGCCTTCGCCGACCCCTGGTTCTTTGCTACCAATCCTTCTGGTGTCCTCATCCTCAAAGACGTCGCCTACCGTCTGCAGCCTTTCGCCTATCTGATCGTCTCGGCTGAAGATGAGGTGATCTACAACCCTCAAGGGAACAAGGAGCGATTTTTAGCCTATGCAGCCAGCGTGGCCAGCATCTACAAGGATCCTCTCCCTGGCTATAACATCGTCACCCTCTCCACCTGCACCGCGGCTGGCTCCGGCTTTCGCATCGTCGTTCTGGCTTCCCTGATTCCCCTGTATTAGCCACAAAACCTGCTTCGGGGATAACAAGTGATCCCCTCGCACGTTTTGGGCTAATGGATCTTAGTTGGGGACTCCAAGTCCCCAAACCCCTGGACGGGAGCTGTGCTCCCGCATCGCGCGAAACGCGATGACAGCCGCACATATTCACATATTTCGAGGTGAACGCAGTTCATGTGCGACTGCCACAAACCTCTAACCCGCAGCCTTCCATCTCATTTGCGTAAGCGAAGGGAAAGGAGGCTGCGTTCTCTTGCTCCAACATAAGGGATTAGGTAGGGTTTTGCCTGTTCAAAGGAGAAGTATTAGGCATAATATGTATTGCCTCGAAACTTCGGATAATAACCCGAGCTTAGCCCTAAGGAGGTTTTGCCGTGCCTCGGTTCCATATGATCCATAAGAAGGTAAGCATCTGCCTGCTGCTGATCCTGGTTCTCGCTGCCTGTGATCCTGCTCCCCCCAGTAACCCCGCATCATTGCTCCCGACCCAGACAGCGCCGACTACCGTTCCACCGACGAATCCACCATCGCAGCCCACAACCACTCCTGAGGTTCCTCCGCCGGTTATCGACCCGGAGTTCTGGCAGCGGGTCGACGGTTCCACGGCGACCATCCCTCTCAGCGAGGAGATAATCGCCTTCCTGCATGGCGCGGATGCCTACGCTATCCTGCAGAGTTTCAACCATACCACCACTCCCTACGCCTACGAAAATCTGCTAAACGGTGATGCCGATCTGATCTTCGTCACCTATCCTTCGGAGGAAGAACTGGCGGAGTTTGCTGCTGCAGGTGTTGAAATTCAGCTGATTCCTGTGGTCAAGGATGCTTTAGTGATGCTGGTCAATGTGGATAATCCGGTATCAGGCCTAACCGCGGCGCAGCTGCGTGATATCTACAGCGGAAAGATTACCAACTGGCAGGAAGTTGGCGGCCCTGATAGGGAGATTCTAGCCTTCCAGCGGACACCAAACTCCGGTAGCCAGACTCTCTTTCTTAAGCTGCTGATGGCTGGCGTCGAGCCAATGGCTGCGCCCAGCGAATGGATCGTCGCCGGAATGGCAGGTTTGGTTGATGCCGTCTCCAGCTACGACAATGGCCTCGAATCTTTAGGCTATAATATGTTCTACTTCGTGGACGAGATGTATGGCAACGAGCAATTCAAGCTGCTGGCTGTGGATGGAGTTTACCCCGACCGGGGCAGCATTGCCCGTGGCGAATATATCCTGGAGACCTTCTACTATGCGGTCCTGCGTGCCGATACCCCGGCAGATCATCCTGCCAGGGAACTCATCGCCTGGATGCTCAGGGAATCGGCGCAGCGTCTCTTTGAACAAATCGGCTATGTGCCTCTCTGGGAGCTGGACTGAGATGCGGCGGCTGTTCATTACCATCCTGGCAGCACTGCTCCTGTTCAGTGGCTGTGATGACCTCCAGGGACCTGTGACGACCTCACCACCGACGACACCTTCGACGGTGGCTCCCACCACCACACCTCCGACTCTGCCACCAGCCATTACTCCTCCTGGGGTTAAGCCTCCCTCCAGCTCGGTAATCGCCACGCCTTATGATCCGGCTTCCTATCCCAGGATAAGTCGGTTTTTGACCTATGA
>WRDA01000104.1 GCA_009783675.1 Symbiobacteriaceae bacterium
AGAACGAGGTCGTCCGCCGCAAGGTAGGGAAGACGGGGAAATAGGGAACAGGGAACAGGGAACAGGGAACAGGGAACAGGGAATAGGGAACAGGGAATAGGGAATATGGAACGAAGGGTTCTTTCAGTGGACAATTAGCCGGTTTCCCAAGGCCTGGCGTTACGGGCCTGAAGCCGACGATAGTTCGAGCGCGCATCCTTGGCTTAGGGGAGCGTGTGGGGAGGAGAAAATCTCTTGATTAAGAAAGCCAGCGCTAATACAGCGCGAAAGATCAGGCATATTCGTCTGCGCAAGAAGATCCAGGGCAGCAAGGAAAAACCGCGTCTGTGCGTCTTCCGCAGCAGCAAGCATATTTACGCCCAGATCATCGACGATTCCATCGGTCGTACTCTGGTTTCCGCTTCTACTCTCGACGCGGAGTTTAAATCAACCGGCAATTACGGAGGAAATATCACCGCCGCCAAGGCAGTGGGAGACCTCATCGCTAAAAGGGCGATTGATGCCGGCATCACTACTATTGTTTTTGATCGCGGCGGATACCTCTATCATGGCCGCGTTGCCGCTTTAGCGGACGCAGCTCGCGCAGGCGGACTGCAGTTTTAGACCTGGCAAAACCAGGCAGGCAAACGGCCAAGAAGGAGGAGAATCATGGAACGAATCGATCCTACAGGGATGGAGCTTACGGAGAAAGTAGTGGCCATCGGACCGGTATCGAAAACCGTAAAAGGCGGTCGTATCAGGCGCTTCAGAGCTCTGGTAGTCGTCGGTGATCAGAACGGTCATGTGGGAGCAGGCGTCGGTAAGGCCCGGGAGGTACAGGATGCCATCCGCAAAGGGAAGGACGATGCCGTTAAGAATCTCGTCGCCATTCCCAGAGTCGGCACGACGGTTCCTCACGAAGCACTGGGTCTTTATGGCTCTGGTCAGGTCCTGATTAAACCCGCAGCTCCTGGAACAGGAGTAATCGCTGGCGGGCCTGTACGTGCAGTGTTGGAATCCGCTGGCGTAAGGGATATCCTGACCAAGTCTCACGGTTCAAAAAACCCCATCAATCAGGTGAGGGCGACGATTAAAGCTCTGACCTCCATGAGGACTGCGGAGCAGGTAGCGCGCCTTCGGGGTAAGACCGTAGAAGAGATCTTCGGTTAAGGAAGGAGCTTAAGCGGTTATGAAACTGTTACAGATAACCCTGGTGCGTGGTTTCGGCGGGAAGTTGTATAAACATCGCCGGGTAGCGGAAGCTCTAGGCCTGCATCGCAAGGAGCAGAGCGTCGTCCTCGAAGATACTCCTGTCGTCCGTGGGATGATCTTCAAGATACAGCATATGGTCAGCGTCACAGAGATCGAGTCCGAAGAAGCAGTAGCTCAGGAACTTCCTGCAGAGGCTGCCACAGAGGAGGAATAAGGCATGAAACTCCACGAGTTAAAACCTGCAGCGGGTTCCCGTAAAGACTCCAAACGCGTAGGTCGCGGCATCGGATCCGGCAAGGGCAAAACCTCCACCCGTGGCCACAAGGGCCAGTGGTCTCGTGCCGGCGGCGGAGTGCGTCCCGGTTTCGAAGGCGGTCAGATGCCTCTAACCAGACGCTTGCCAAAATACGGATTCAACAACCCCTTCAAGAAGCAGTACAATCTGGTCAATGTCAAGTTCCTCAACCGTTTTGCCGCTGGTACTCTGGTAACCCCTCAGCTATTATATACTGAGGGTCTGATCAATGATCCCGGCAAACCGATTAAGGTGCTTGGGCATGGAGAGCTGGAGATTCCTCTAACCATCCAAGCTCACAAGTTCAGCGAGTCTGCGGCGACTAAGATAGCCTCCGCCGGCGGTAAAGCCGAGGTGATTTGATGTTTGCGACCCTGGCCAACGCCTGGCGCATTCCCGAACTGCGTAAAAAGATCCTCTTTACGGGTCTGCTTATCGTCATTTACCGCATTGGAGCTCACATACCAGCTCCTCTCTTCGATACCAGGGCACTCTCAGGGATGTTCACCAATTCCACCGACCTTCTGGGCTTCCTGGATGTCATGTCCGGAGGCGCCTTGAGCAACATGTCCCTCTTCGCTCTCGGCGTCGGTCCCTATATCACCTCCTCGATTATCGTTCAGCTCCTGACCATGGTCATTCCCGCTTGGGAAGAGATGCAGAAGGAAGGTGGTCAGGACGCTCGCAAAAAGTTTCAGGAATACACCCGCTATGGCACTGTAGCCCTGGCTATGCTCCAGGGATATGCCACTGCTTACGGACTCAGCGTTCGCTGGCAGGGAGCGGTCATCAATCCCAGTGTCTCAACCTTCTTCCTCATCGCCATCACCTGGACGGCAGGAGCGACCTTCCTGATGTGGCTTGGTGAATATCTCTCGGAGAGCGGCGTAGGCAGCGGAATATCCATTCTGATCTATGCCGGTATCATCTCCAGGTTACCAAATGCCATCATCAGCATCCTGCAGTCTTTCAACGAGGGTGCGATCTCCTTCTGGCAGCCCCTATTGCTGGCAGTGATCGCGGTGGTCATTATCGCAGGCGTGGTCTTCATCACCGAAGGCGTGCGGCGCATTCCGGTGCAGTATGCCAAACGCACTGTTGGTCGCAGAGTCTACGGCGGACAGTCCACTCATATTCCCTTCAAAGTTAACCAGGCAGGCGTTCTGCCGATCATCTTCGCTTCCAGTCTGCTGATGTTCCCCAGCACCATCCTTTCTTTCATCAATCAGGATTGGGCAGCTCGTTTCAATGAGGCATTCACCTGGGGCAGCTGGATTCACACAGTGGTCTATCTCCTGCTGATCCTCTTCTTTAGCTACTTCTACACGGCAATGCAGTTTAATCCGGTGGAAGTCTCCAAGAACATGCAGAAAAATGGCGGTTTCATCCCAGGTATCCGTCCTGGGCGACCGACTAGCGATTATCTCACCCGCATCATGGATCGCCTTACTCTGGCTGGCGCTTTCTTCCTCTGTGGACTGGTAGTGCTACCTCAGATCCTGATGTTTGCCACTAACATCGACTCCGGTTTCGGAGGCACAGCTATCCTGATCGCCGTCGGTGTCGCTCTGGAGACCATGAAGCAGATCGAGGCTCAGGTAATGGAACGCCATTACTCCGGATTTCTTGGTTAGGAGGATGAGGGCATGATCGTCGTCTTATTGGGACCTCCCGGATCGGGGAAGGGCACTCAGGCAGATGCTATACTCGCCAGGTATAATCTGCCCCACATCTCCACGGGAGATATGTTTCGCAGTGCGGCAGCCGAAGGAACACCTCTCGGTTTGAAGGCTAAATCCTTCATGGATAAGGGGCTGCTGGTCCCTGATGATACTACCATCGGTCTGGTGCAGGAACGCATCCTGAAGCCGGATTGCGAGCAAGGTTGTCTTCTTGATGGCTTTCCCCGCACCATCGCCCAGGCTACTGCCCTGGATCTGATGCTGGAATCCCTGGGGCGCAAGATCGACTGTATTCTCTACTTCGATGTAGATCCTCAGATTCTGGTCAAACGTTTATCAGGTAGACGCATCTGCACTAAATGCGATGCCTCTTACCATATCCTCTTCCAGCCTCCTCTGCAGGAGGGTATCTGCGATCACTGCGGAGCCGAACTCTACACCCGTGACGACGATAAGGAAGAGACCGCACATCATCGTCTGGAAGTCTTTGAGATGAACACCGCTCCCCTGGTCGATTTCTATTTGGATCAGGGTCGCATCACCGATATCAATGCTGCTCCTTCTCCTAAAGAGGTGACTGTCTCTGTTTTCGCAGCTCTTGACAAGCTGGGTCTGGCCTAGATGATCATTCTCAAGAGTGCCCCGGAGCTCGCGAAAATGCGCCAGGCTGGTTTAATAGTAGCCGAAGTGTTGGAGCGTCTGCGGCAAAAGGTGCAACCTGGAGTTACCACCAGGGAGCTCAACAATATGGTTGAAGAGATCATCAGCAAGCGTGGGGCAACCCCGAGTTTCCTGCACTATCGTGGCTATCCGGCTTCCCTGTGCGCTTCAGTCAATGAGGAAGTCGTCCACGGCATTCCTTCCCAGCGTAAACTGAAGGAAGGAGACATCGTCTCCCTGGATGTTGGTGCCTGTTATCAGGGTTACCACGGAGATGCCTCCCAGACTCTGGCAGTCGGGCAGATCTCCCCGGAAACCCAGCGACTGTTAAGAGTAACCTCCGAAGCCTTGCATCTTGGTCTGACTGAGGTTCGCGTGGGCAATCATGTGGGGGATATCTCAGCAGCGATCCAGAATCATGTCGAAGCCGCCGGATACTCGGTGGTCCGTGTCCTCTGCGGACACGGCATCGGAGCATCCATGCACGAAGATCCAGAAATACCTAATTATGCTACCAAGCAAAAAGGTCCACGCTTAGAGGAAGGGATGGTGTTAGCTATCGAGCCGATGGTCAACATGGGTAAATCCAGGGTGTTCACCAAAGAAGATCAGTGGACGGTGGTCACCGCCGATGGGTCCGTCTCCGCACATTTCGAGCATACCATAGCCATAACTCCCGAGGGTCCTCAGATCCTCACCATGGCTTGAGCTTAGGTCCGAAGGAGGCTAAAGATGCCGAAGAGAGATAAGATCGAAAAGGAAGAACCCATAGAGATCGAAGGCACGGTAATTGAACCGTTGCCTAACGCCATGTTTCGCGTTGAACTGGAGAACGGACATCGCATCCTGGCGTATGTGTCCGGCAAGCTCAAGCTTAACTTTATTCGTATCCTTACCGGCGACAGGGTGAGACTGGAGTTATCTCCCTATGATCTCTCCAAGGGTCGCATAACCTATCGTTTAAAGTGAAATCAACTCAAAACTCTTATCAGTGACCAAGGAGGCCCAAAGTACATGAAAGTGCGTGCATCAGTCAAAGCCATGTGCGAGAAGTGCAAGATCATCAAGAGGCATGGTCGTGTCATGGTCATCTGTGATAATCCCAAACACAAACAAAAACAAGGATAAATTGGAGGTGGACGAAGAGTATGGCTCGTATCGCTGGTGTCGATCTACCGAGAGATAAGAGGGTGGAGATCGCTCTCACCTATATTTATGGCATCGGGTTGACCACATCGCAAAAACTGTTAACCACAACCGGAGTCAATCCGGATACCCGGGTACGCGACCTGACAGAGAACGATCTCGCGAAACTGCGGGAAATGATCGATCGTGAAGTCAAGGTCGAAGGCGATCTGCGTCGTGAGGTAGCCGCTAATATCAAACGCCTCACCGACATAGGGTGCTATCGTGGTCTCAGGCATCGCCGCGGCTTACCGGTTCGCGGACAACGCACCAAGACCAATGCCCGCACTCGCAAAGGACCGAAACGCAGTTCGTCTGGCAAGCGTAAATAGGGAGGGATTGACTAAAAGATGGCAAGGACAACCAGAGTAGTTCGCACCAAGCGTCGTGAGCGCAAGAATATCGAGAGTGGCATCGTCCACATCCAATCGACTTTCAACAACACCATCGTGACCATCACGGACAAAGCGGGCAATGCCATCTCCTGGGCGACTGCCGGAGGCATGGGTTTCAGAGGCTCCAAAAAGAGCACTCCCTTCGCCGCTCAGCAGGCTGCGGAGAAAGCCGCCAAGGCTGCCATGGAGCATGGTTTGAAGGAAGTAGACGTCATGGTCAAGGGTCCTGGTTCCGGTCGTGAGGCTGCGATCCGTTCCCTGCAATCCGCTGGCTTAGAAGTAAGCCTGATCAAGGATGTAACCCCTGTACC
>WRDA01000105.1 GCA_009783675.1 Symbiobacteriaceae bacterium
AGGTACTGCTCATCCAAAGGAGTTGAAAAGCAGGTAAAACAGGGGCGGTTTATTTTACCTTGCCGAAAACGGCAGGTATCAAACTACCTGAAGGGGCCTTATCGCCTCTCTACGGCCATCCTGACGCTTCGTTTTTTGGAGGTGTTGTCGTATATGTCTAATATTGGTCATCCTCCCAAGAACTATGACACCGAAAGCACTTTGCCAGCCACTTCCCTACCTAGTTGGGAGCATTTCTCTCCCCCGTTGTCTTTCGCCATTCTTCCTAATCGACGATGGCAGCATGCAGACCCTTGCTGCTGATACCGCTGTAACTGTTGCCCACTTCATAGAGTTGCGAGCTAGACGAAAATGACCGGAAAGGTATACTTAAAGGAACGCCTGTGAACATGCTTCACAGGCGTTCTAAATATCTATATTTATATATAGAGAACGTTCTTTATATATAGGAGGAATTAAGGAACATTATGAAGTAATTAGACTATATGGTTGTGATCCTCACCTTCAGCTTACTGACGAAGAGAGTTACGCAGCACATCCAGGGGAGGCTTATGTATGATATTTGGTTACGCCAGAGTGTCTACAGCAGAGCAGAGCGTGGAGCGTCAGGTTAGAAAGTTCGAAGACTTGGGTATAGTCCCTGACTGTATATTCATTGATAAAAGCAGCGGAAAGGATTTTCAACGGGAGCAATACCAGGTTTTAAAGTTGAAGCTACGCGAATTTGATCTAGTTTATCTGGACTCGCTTGATCGACTTGGCCGCTCCTATGATGCGATACAAGATGAGTGGCGTCATATTACACATGTTATCGGTGCTGATATTGTAGTCTTGGAACAGGAAGCTCTGTTTGACAGTCGTAAGTTTAAGGCCATGGGGGATATTGGAAAGGTGCTTGAGACCCAGTTCCTTTCTCTTTTATCCTACATAGCTGACCTGGAACGTAAGAAACTCCTTACAAGACAGCGTGAAGGGATAGAAGTGGCTAAAAGCAAGGGTGTGCGCTTTGGTCGTCCTTATAAGCCTCTCACCAGAGAACAGGAGAGGATTATTGGCGAGTGGCGAGAGGGGAAAATAAGCGCAGTTGATGCTATGCGGTTGACCGGCTTAAAGAAAACTGCGTTTTACAGGAAGGCTAAGAAGTATGAAGGAAGGTGACTGCTCTCTTTGGCCTTGGGCCGAAGATGTGTTTAGATTGGACAATGACTGGTTATTCGCCAGTACTGTAGCCGGTGTGCAAGCCAGTTCTGTGGTTTATTCTCTCATCGAGACAGCGAAAGCGAATGGTCTTAAGCCTTTCGAGTACCTTGAGTTTCTCTTCGAAACGCTGCCAAATGCAAAGAGTAATATGATCGATTCTCTTCTTCCCTGGGGGGAAGCTATACCGCAGCGATGTAAGCCGGCTGTCATGGAGTATTAGTAGAGCAACGATCCTGGTAACTGATGGTATCTATTTATACAGGTGACTTGAATTACCACATGTGTTTATTCAAGTTTTATGGAGTTATTGTAGCATCGGGGACGGTTAAGCTAAAGGTGATGATCTATCGATCGCTTACCATATGACTATGGTCACTTAACGTACAAAGCCACCTTTTGTTATATGAGTCAATATAATGCCGAATGGGCAGAAAAGTCACGATTGCGACCCCAAGCACGCCACCTATATATTCGATGATCCTCAAATTTTACCTAGAAGGGCTCATCCGCACTTCCCGATACCTCTTTCCAGTCAATGTTCTGGATTATTGAAACCTAATACTGCCTGGTTGCTTTCTCTATATGGCCCATTAATGTCTATCCTCTATGTGTTGTCTTTACAACAATATAGCTTGGCGACCTTTCAAAATGCTGTGTTAATAGAGGTCACACAATTATTCCGTATAATCTTGCATTCCTCTATATTGACACCTATGTCACTTGTTGCTAACATAGCCTCGCTGGGAGTTCTCCTCTTCGTTTAGTGCAGCGTCGATGTATGGCTCCGTGTATATGTTACATATTATTGTGCATTGTGACCATTCCTTATAATTTTTGTGGATCCAGTTTTAACAAAGGCAGAAGTCCTGATTTCGTAATGATGTATGCGTTTGTACAGTGGAAGTGTGCGATTTACACGATCTATTTCTTGTTGAAGAATAGTTCGGATACTGTCTTCATCACTAGCGTCAAACATCTCCATGTTAGGAAAGATCTCAGCCACAATCTCAACTACTCCATTCACGACAACTTGATTGTTGTATACGACGGCTTCTTGTATGTAGGAAATACTAGAGAGAAGTACTTCCAACTCTTCTGGATAAATGTTCTTCCCGTTGCTACCCTTGATAATATTCCGGATCCTACCTGTTACGTATAGATAACCATCAGTACTTAGACGACCAATATCACCGGTATGAAACCAACCATCGGTAAAAATTACTTCATTCGTATCGGGGTTTTTATAGTAGCCACTCATTACCGGGGCGCCTCTGACAAGTATCTCTCCTTCATCGGAATCTGTATCTTTATCAATCATTATCTGAAAGCTTGGGAGGACAGTGCCCAAGCTACTCTCGCGATAATATGCGGGTTGATTACATGTGACAAAGCATGCACACTCTGTCAAGCCGTATGCTGTGATAATATCGATTCCTATGCTACAAAAGGCTTCAATATACCGTTTATCAAGAGGTGCTCCTCCGGTACCGATTATCTTTAGTTTTCCGCCCAATGTTGCTCTTATATCTTTAAAAAAGAAATTGCGGAGATCAATACCGACAAACAGTAATATAGTGGATAGTTTCATCATCCATTGATACATTCGTTCTTTCCTCGATGATTTAATCTTTTCCAATACTCGAATATAAAGCATTTCAATAATAAGAGGAACAACAACAAGATATGTTGGTCGGAAACAGAGTAAATCTTCGGAAAGATACCTGACGCTTTTTGGTAAAGTCATAGTGCCTCCGCGAGCTACTTGGTAGAGCAATACACCAATAAAACCTGCGGCATGGTAAAGAGGAAGTAATAATATGCTTTCCAGCCCGAAGTCTATGGTTTCCAACATACTTTTTACATATGCAGTCAGCCCAGCGTGTGTATGCATCGCTCCTTTAATGTTGCCAGTAGTACCGGAAGTGAAGAAGATGGCGGCTGTGCTTTGATTATCTAGTGAGCAATCAAAGAATATTGTATCTCCATGTGACAGATAGCTACTTCCTTGAATGATCAGATCAGAGAAACTAATTGCGCCACTTCTTTTGCATTGCATATTTACAAAAGTTGTATTGCTAGCTGGATTAATTAATGTTTCGACTAGATCGTGGTAAGTATCCGAGTAGATTAGCATATCACAGTCCGCATAATTGAGGGCACTATATAAACCCTCCGCAGTCACTTCCTTGTCTACGGGAATAAAGGTGCTTGCACTAGATATGATGGCAAAAGCTACCACAATAAACTCGTAGTTGTTCTCGCTAAAAATGACTATATGCTTACCGCTCCCGTAACCACGCTTGAGTAATGCGGTCCCAAAAGAAGCTACATCATGACAAAACAGCGAAAAAGACTTGCGGACCATTTCATCACCGTCTCGATATTGGAAAGCTATACTTTCAGAGTGGAGCTTAGCCGAGGCAAGCAGAAGTTGTCTTAGATTGCTAACTTCGTTGTAAATACTGTATTTATTTTCCATGGTGCACATCCTTTGGTTGTGGTGCATTGCCAATCGTCTATGTAATCAATGTATTTCCAGTCTTTCATTTATATAGGAAACGATGTCCTTTACGATGAGAAAACTACTAAAATCACGATCTGGTATGTTTATGTTGAACTCCGCCTCAATCTTCAGAGCAAGGCTCAGGATGTCTAAGGAACATAATCCGAGATCAGTTAGAATATTACTATCAGGTTTGATTTTACGACTATCTATGTTTGCTACGACAGAAATCACAGAGACTACTTTATCGAACATAATATAAATACTCCTTATCATTTGCTGCTTATTCAATAATGCTGAATCCTCATTCCTTTTACATCATGGCCTCTAGCAATCTACAGTTACACCTGCAAGGTGTCTTAAGTCCTCTCTTCGCTCATACCACTCTAGAGCTAAGATTGAGTAAATACTTTTGTCCCAAAATTTATCTCCGCGAAAATAACTTTCCCGAATTACCCCTTCGAACGTTAGGCCCATTGTAGCCAGGAGCAACGCGGATGCTCTGTTATACTCATAAGCGCTGCAATAGACACGGTTCAGACCTAGTCCTTCAAAGCATATACGTAAAAGATCATAGCCTATCTTAGTAGCATAGCCTTTATTCCAAAAGTCAGTCTCAGCTATCATAATACCGACCTCTGCTTTGCGATTAATTCTATCAATTGTGTAGATAGTGCCCATACCAATCGGTAAATCTTCGACTGTAGCAATCAGACCGACTCGGGTTTGAGAACTGTATGTACCTCTAACAATGTCATTGCGTAGTTGATCTAGAGAATAAGGTACAGTTTTCATGTTTGAGCCAAAGTTAACTTGATCGTCGTTGTACCACTTATACAACAATACTGCATCATCAGGTTCTATGGCACGTAAATAAACAGTTTGATGTAATACCAATTTTTCATTTAGCTTACTCATTAGTAGCCTCAGATGTCACTTGAGATCCAATCCACTCGGTTATAAGGACAGAAAAAATACTTTTATCCCAGAACCGTCCCATCCGAAATACACCTTGCCTTTCTGTTACTTCTAGTACAGCACCAAGTGATCTCCATAGATTTTCGCGATCAAGAACGTTTTCATAAGTGCATGTATAAACACGATGCATTGAAAACTCTTCGAAGCATATTCTTAGCAACTCATAAGCAATTATTCTTTCTATTTCGTACTCGTTATCAGTAACATCATTAACAGTAACAGTAATTTCACAGTTGCGTCTGCTCCTGTCTATGCTTGTGATCATTCCGAGACCAATAGGTTGATTGTTAGTTTCAAATACCAGATAGCAATTAGGGTCACTATTGTATGAACCAGCCTCTAAAGATTTACGAATAATATGTTGTGATAAATAAAAAGAACTAATGTTATTATTAGCCACACTTAACCATTTATATAAATGCACAGCATCATTCGGTTCAATTGCTCGATGAAATATCTCTGACAACGCACCGTCTCCTTATACAAAGATAATGTTTCTTATTTACAGGATGTCAACCTCGAAAGAGCACTCCTCGCTGAACGACCGGGGCCTCTGCACTGCTATGCGAGAGAAGCTCCGGACTTGCATACTGACATCATGCAGAATCTGATCACGAACGATCGCTCAGCGGTTCTGACGCAGGGTTCCTACCATGGTGTAGATCACCGCAACGACTACTATTAACTGAAGCAGGCGCGTAGGCCAGGGATTCTCGGAGTTGATGGCAATGACAGCCAGGAGAAAGATCACCACGACGATGCCGACCACCTTCAAAAAGTCAGGGATAACAAGTTTTCGCCCCTTCTTTGGTTCCTCATTGTTCATGACCCAAACCACCTTTCTGTATGTTCGTTGAACTCTCAAACATTTACCCTCATTTATGAGCACTCCGGCGACCTTCTTCAAAGCGTTCGCGACGCCTGCGATGCTCCTGAATCACCGTCGGTGAGTAAGGGTAGAAACTCGCTTCCGGATCACTTGGTTTAATGACGATGAAGCCAGTATTGTCCTC
>WRDA01000106.1 GCA_009783675.1 Symbiobacteriaceae bacterium
AAAACCTTGAATTCATCAAGTCGATACGAACCTTATCTTGTTTAACTCCTCGATGAAGGCTTGCAAAAGGTTATCGGGTTCCGCTTTGGCGACCACTTCCCCCTTGACGAAGATCAGGCCCTGCCCCTGGCCGGCAGCCAGCCCGATATCCGCTTCCTTTGCTTCGCCGGGGCCATTAACTTCGCAGCCCATTACAGCCACGGTTAAAGGCTCTCCATGATAGGTCGAGAGCAGTCTTTCGACTTCAGAGGTTATCGCCGCCAGGTCGACACGGCATCTCCCGCAGGTGGGACAAGAGATGAGGCGGACGGAGCTGCGCCTGATCTCCAGGCTTTCCAAAATGCGAAAGGCGGTTTGCACTTCCAGGACCGGATCGCCGGTCAGGGAGACCCTGATCGTGTCGCCGAGACCTTCGGCCAATAAGATTCCCAGACCGACACTGGATACGATACTGCCACTGCCGGGAGGACCGGCATGGGTAATACCTATATGCAGCGGGTAATCGCAGGCCTTGGCCATCAGACGATAAGCCTGCACCGTCCTGGGGACGTCGGGAGCCTTCAATGAAATAATAATATCTTCGAAACCCACCTCCTCCAGGAGATGCACATGCCCGAGAGCAGATTCAACCATACCCTCCGGAGTGGCTCCTCCATAACGAGCGAGAATCTCTTTCTCCAAAGAAGCAGAGTTTATGCCAATACGAATCGCCGCCCCAGCGGCTTCGGCGGCTTCGGCGACCTGACGCACTCTCGTGGCGCTACCAATATTTCCCGGGTTTAAGCGTAACTTGACGACTCCAGCGACAATTGCCGCCAGAGCCAGGCGATGATCGAAATGGATATCGGCAACCAGAGGCAGTGGGCTGCGACGGCAGATCTCAGGTAAGGCTTTTGCCGCTTCGCTGTTCAGCACTGCCAGGCGAACCAGTTCACAGCCTGCTGAGGCCAGCTCGGCTATCTGTTGCAGCGTTGCCTCAACATCCCTGGTATCACTGGTGGTCATCGACTGAACCAGAATCGGGGCATCGCCACCGATGATCAGATTGCCGACTCGAACCTCCCGACGCCACTGCCTCTGGATAAAGGGGACCACAGAAGTGACTTGCTCATCCTCCGCCATCAGACCTCCAGATAATCCAGGGCCATCTGGGCCAGAGTGGCCATTCCCACGGCAATGGCCTGTTCATCGAAGTTATACTTGGGATGATGGCCTGGATTGGTGCAACCGATATCTTCGTTACGTCCTCCCAGACGGATGAAGCATGCGGGAGCCTTCTGACCATAATAGGAGAAATCCTCTCCTCCCATGGTTGGATAGGGAACCCGTTTAACCTGGCTGCTGCCCAATAGGGCGATCGCAGACTGTTCAAAGGCGTTAGTCAGGTTAGAATCGTTGATGACCGAAGGAACTCCCTGGCGGATTTGCAATTCTCCCTGGCATCGATATGCGGCACAGATCCCCTGCAGGACGCGTTCCATCCTTTGCGGGATTCCTTCCCTTACCTGAGGAGAGAGGGTGCGGATAGTGCCATCGAGAACCACCTGATCGGCGATTACATTACCGCGATATCCGCCATTGATGGTCCCCACCGTAATCACTGCGGATTCAATGGGAGAGACTTCCCGGCTGACGATACTCTGCAGGGCTGAAACCAGTTGTCCGGCACAAACGATGGCATCCACCGAGAGATGGGGATGCGCTCCATGTCCACCGTTGCCTCGCACCGTGATCACGAAACCGTCTGTACTCGCCGTGCTGGCTCCATCTCTGAAGCCTACTTCACCAGTATGGTAATCGGTGACGTCCAGGTGCAGGCCAATGGTCGCATCTACCCTGGGGTTCTCCATGCAACCACCTTCGATCATGGGTTTAGCACCGCCGGGACCTTCCTCAGCAGGCTGAAAGAAGAGCTTGATCTTCCCTTTGATCTGAGCCTGTTTCTCTTTCAGCAGGGCAGCGACGCCCATCAGAATCGCCGTGTGACCGTCATGGCCGCAGGCATGCATCATCCCAGGAATCTGGGAGCTGTACTCCAGGTCGGTGCGTTCGGTAATCGGCAAGGCATCCATATCGGCTCGGATGGCGATGCACTTATCATTAGGAATACCGCCTGTGATCAGCCCGACTACCGCCGTGGCTCCGACACGCTGGTAAGGAATGCCAAGAGAATCGAGATGAGCCATGACGGTAGCGGCAGTCTCAACTTCTTGCCAGCCCGCCTCGGGATGACGATGGAACTGCCTGCGATAGGCTATGTACTTATCTTCGAGCTCACGAGCCCGTTGCAACATGGTATGCATGGGAGACCTCCTTTGGATAGGATTTAGGATCTAGGATTTAGGATCTAGGATTTAGGATCTAGGATTTAGTAGATGTGCTGTCAGGAAAGCCCTGACGCATAGCGCAGGGCTTTCCGTTAGTAATCCTATATTTTACTGTTTAATCGAAACCAGTCACAGTACCGGGATTTGATCCTATACCCACCAAATCCCGGCTCTGCACCATTTTCAGCTAGAGATGTCAAGCCGATAGCACGCGCATAACTCTCCACTTTCAACTTTTAACTTACTCTACTTATTCGGCACTACCCTGAAGATGTCCTCATAGACCGAAATGGTGTAGTTGCGTTCCTGCAGCCAGAGCTGATAAGCATCGTTGAAAGCAGCAGTGTTATAGAACTCAGTCTCGTGATAGATGCGACCCTTCCATTTCAAGGTAGCCGAACCACAGTTGCCCCACTGTCCGGTGAAGGGAATCAGGGAGGAAGCAACATAGCTGCGGGTGAAGCGGAATGGCATTGCCATGCAGTTGTCGATCAGGTAGGCTTCGGCTGCAGCGAAAAGGTTGTAACGCTTGGAAATGTCCACCAGTTCCTTCTGAGCCTCGTTGACCATCTTCAGATAGATATGATCGCCGTTTTCGTCCCGGCAGTCGGTCTGATAGAAGGTGTGGTTAAAGCTGATGAACTCTTCCGGACGCAGAGGATCGGTAAAAGTCTCGGGATCGAGATAGTCAGCACCCCAGTTAGAAATCAAGATGCCAAAGTTACCAGCGCGGCGGTAATTAGCCGCAAAACCGGTGGCTGGTGCACCCTCGAGCACGACATTGATATAATCCGCACCGAGGATGTTCTCCAGCATCTGTTCTAAGACGACGGCTTTTTCGGTGTCTTCGCGGGAAGGCGTCTGATAGGGATGATGCAGGATCACCGGGAATGTGGCACCAAGGGCTGTCAGTTCCTCGATAGCCTGCTCCTTGTACTTCAGCGCCAGTTCGACATTGAAAGGATCCTGATTCTTAATGACGCCCAAAGCTCCCAGATCGGTATAATCTTTGCCGTCCACCGCAGCGAAGAGAGGCGGTGTCACTGTGCGGGTCAGAATTGCTGCCGGATCGTAAGGTTCATAGATCTCTGCCAGCTGCAGCCGGTCCAGAGCATGAAAGATCGACTTTCTGAAGGCCAGGTTGTTGACAGCCAGACCCCAGTTCTCCGGCTCATACTCGGCCGGCATAGCATCCGGATTGGGCCAGAAGTTAAGGATAAAGAAGTAATTATAAAGCATACCCCAGGCGGGACGGACCTTGGCTTCTCTTGCCGGGTCGGTCATCCAGGCATCCAGGATAGCTGTGCTGATGGCGGCGGAATTGACTTCGCCACGCAGGAACATTTCCGGACCGATGGTGGAAGATTCGGTGTTGTAAGTTTCCTTTACTCTCTTGACCAGAACATTCTCGGCGTCGTAGTACTTGGGGTTAGCTACGAAGACATGTTCCACCTGAGGGATGAAGCTCTGAAGTATGTAAGCACCGTTGTTGGCGAAAGTCTCGGCACTGGTGCAGAAACGGTCTTCCGAAGGGGTCTTATGGTTATGGACTGTCGCACCATAAGTTTCCATATACTCCCGGCAGGCAGGGTAGAAGATAGTATAGGTCATCATGGAGAGGAAGTAAGGAACGGGACGCTCTAAGGTATACTCGACGGTGTACTTGTCGATAGCCTTGATTCCGAACGCCTCGAAAGGCATACTGCCATCGTATACAGCACGCCCATTCTTAATGACATCATAAACCAGGTTAGCTGTTTCTGAAATATTGGAATCCAGCATATACCAGCTGGCGGCAGCGACGAAGTCTTCAGCAGTTGTCTCGCAAATCTCGTTGCCGTTTTTATCCACCCACATGACGCCTTCGCGAATCTTGATCGTCCAGACGTAGCCATCGGTGGTGCGCGTAATGTCGGTTGCCAAGTCCTTAAAGATATTACCATACTCGTCGTTCTCCAGCATGCCGGATACGCAGTTGGCACCGGGCTGCTGCACGTTGGTTGTCATGGACCAGAGATAGTTAATGGTCTCGATCTCTGCACTGTAGAGGACTTCCAGATCCTGGGAACTGGAAGGCAGATCCTTTTTGGTGAGTCCGCTGGCGGCTCCAGCTGCGGAAGTATCACCGGCGATGATGGAGCCGACGATTCCCGACTGAGTTGGTGGCGGTGTAGTCGCCGTGGGGGTAGCGGGAGTCGTGTTGCAGGCAGTAAGGACCATGACCGCTAACAACAGTGCCGCTAAGAGTCTCTTCTTCATTTCTTGGATATTCCTCCTTAATGGTTTGTCTTATGGTGCGGAGTACAGCCGTGACTCCGTACTATGCAGATTTTGCATGTCGTGGGAGACTATCAGTAGATCACCGTCCTGCCCGGTGTCACCTCCTCTTGAGCATTTCACCAATTTCGTCCTGATCCGCAACTGCATCCTGCGGTCAAGATCGTTTGTTGATTCTATACTTTCGCTGGGGTTCATCACCCGAGTAGCAAATTATATATCTGCCATTACTCTATGCGTCGACGATAAGCCTGCATTTCTGCACTGTTGGCCATGATGAAGTGATTAGGCCGAATCTCCTGCCAGGAAGGTGCTTCCGAGGTGTAATCGTGAACTCCGGGGTCGTAGACCAAAAGTTTCTTTTGCTTTTCCACCTGGGGATCCGGAGTAGGTACCGCCGAGAGCAGCGCCTGGGTATAGGGGTGGATGGGATAGGCGAAGAGTTCCTCGGTCTCGGCAAGTTCCACGATGACTCCCTTGCTGATGACGGCGATGCGGTCGGTAATAAAACGCATCACCGAAAGATCGTGAGCGATGATCATATAAGTAAGACTGTGTTCTTTCTGAAGATCAGCCAACAGATTGAGAACCTGCGCCCGGATGGAGACATCCAGAGCGGAAATAGGCTCATCGGCGATGATGAAGCGAGGTTCCATGATCAGAGCCCTGGCTACTCCGATGCGTTGGCGTTGCCCACCGGAGAACTCATGGGGGAACCGGCTGGAAAACTCGGGTAAGAGACCCACATCCAGCAGAGCTTTATTCACCTTAGCCTGGCGTTCCTCTTCACTCTTATACAGCTTAAGGTTGATCAATCCTTCGGATACAATGTAGTCAACCTTGGCACGCTCATTGAGAGAAGCCATGGGATCCTGAAAGATCATCTGGATGTTCTGGATTACTTCCCTGTCCCGTTCGGCCGGAATTACCCCGCTGATACGCTCACCCCGGAAGAAAACCTCGCCTTTAGCCAGAGGATTGATACGGATGATTGCTCGGCCAATAGTGGTTTTTCCTGAACCGGATTCTCCCACCAGACCGAAGGT
>WRDA01000107.1 GCA_009783675.1 Symbiobacteriaceae bacterium
CTTCCAAATCCCTCATCAGAACCTCTTGGCGTATGGTGTTCTGCTCTTCGGTGGAGACACGCACATATCCAACCTTCACCAAATCACTCCCCTATCGCTGTATCAATACTCCTCATGGGTAAAGTTACACACCTGCAGCTAATATCCTTCATTTGGGTGGTCACTTCGTGTGAAGTGTTTCATTATGCGATAAACAACCCCTATGGAGTAGGTTTCCACCTGCTCCATAGGGGTGAAGGCTAGAGAGAGAATCATCAAGCGTTGCAGGCTTTGTCAGCAAGTCTATCGATACCTTAGTTGAATAATGAAGTAGCGGTTTGAGCTGGATCCATTTATTCCAGTGATGTTTGTTTTCTGCAAATGCAACCGAGATCGAACGAAGATTGGTGAAGCTTCTGCGATGGGAATATATTGGCAGGTGGCTATTATAGACAAGCCACATAACAGCAATTCGGAGCACAGGCCAAAGATACCGTTTGTTACTTAAGTAGAATACTGGAAACACGCTCCCACATATAATCCTCGTCACAGAAATATGACCCATTTGAGTACGCAAGCTTGATAAGAGTTCCCGGCTTCGACTGTGCTGTAAAAAACAAGTAGTCTTTCCCGACTACCATTTCGTGTGGCACCCAAAATATATATTCTTTTGGCCACTCCCCCTTAAGGGTATCCAAGACGTGTACTTTGCCTTCTGCCAGATACTTGGTACCTAAATTCCCTCAATCTATATAACCTAGGTTCGAAGATCCTATAATCCGAATACTCGCTTTGACTACTCAACGGAAACTCCCTTAGGTTTTCTGCCTCGTATCTTGCGCTGCACAGGTCTGAGCGTCGACGGATCCGGTTCCGGCATCTCAAACGCGGAAAGTATGATGGACTGTTCCTTGGTTATGGGACGTAGCACCGTTTTTCCATCTATCCTGGCTGTCTTCAGTTTGTCCATGGTGAGGAGCAGCTTATCGAAAGCCATTAATTTAAATAGGTTCTGAGCAATCATCGTGTTTTGGATCGCAGATGAGATAATCAGGGCAATGAATGCATCTTTCCCATTTGCCCTGCTGTAAACGGTCAAGTAAAATACAGCCCATTGGTGTATTTTATTATACCGCTAACACCTGCTTACGAACCTCAATATAATACTCGTCGGCGCCCAGATCGCTCCCCCGTGTTACCTTGACACCTCGTTATCATTCGTTTCACGGTTAAAGTCGGGGTTTGTGCCGTGATTTATTAGCCCGTGTATGAACACCTTTGCTTGTCAAAAGCGATATTCGTGATTTTGAAGTTGTAATCAACCCCTGGTACAAAAGATTGGATTCAACTTCTAGCTTTTGCAGGATCCTGCAACCACAGTCTGTACGCTGTAATATAAGTATACGCATCGGGGGTAAATTTGCTTGAACGGATCCGTTTTTCGTTCGCGGTCATTATATAAAGAATATCCCCTGATCTAATTATATCCTCCACAAAATACTGCACTGTGATCCTCGTCCCGTGCTCGCTGATATAGTCCCATAGATAAATATCGGTTTCATCCCGGTTAATCTTTGCATAAGCGATGTAGCGATCATCCAGCCATATGCATTCATGATCCGAAAACCCGGGAGTAGGCCTTACTGTACAGCTGCCATCATGCCTTTTCACAATGCAGTACTGAGCAGCATTGGCGACGCAGAAGGAATCATTGGCATAGACGATTAAGGCATCTCGTAGTATGTCGCCAGGCAGTGCTATCTGCCACCTCTTGTTGAAGTCCAAACTATAAAGATACAGTTCGTTACCTTCCGCACTGATGAAAGACGACTCATCCTGCTGGCGCATCTTTCTGCTAAGGTGTTTATTTCCTTTAAGGTAGTGTTGCATCACGGGAGTACCATCAGTAGCCAGCACCAGAACTCCTCTCTTCAACCATACGGCGACTCTTCCGTCGGGAAGCACACGGAGCACATTGCTTTGATCGTCCAGTAACTGCTCAGACCATGCGCTTACCCACACCACTTCCCCTTCTGGAGACAGGCAAAATACGGAGAAGGAATCGATGGTCTTTGTTCGATAGTCATGATAAATGGATGCTTTGAATACGAAGAAGCAGTTGCCGGATTTATCCATGGTAAAGCTGTATGCTTTACAGTCGAAATAGTTTTCGTCTACAAATTGGTTCATTGAGATAACATACTTTTCCTTCCAGGGCATTAAAGTTGAACAATAAAGAGTAAGATCATTCCTCTGACCAAATCGCAGACTGTGTGAGCGCCTGGTGATGAAAAATAGCTCACTATTAGGCGCGAGCCATAAATTATCGATATAGCTGTCCTCGGTTATGAACATGATTTCACTGTTTCCATACTGATTAGTCCATAGGATAAAACCTTCTCTGCGATCTTCAGGGAACCCCGCGTGGTTCAGGCCAATGTATACAGTTCCGTACGGGGTTTTTTGCATAACCAAGTTGTCAAGTGGTACACTTGCCGATCTTATCGGATATGTCTGCTTCCATACATTCTCTGCAGATAACACTAAGTTTTCTGTCATCTTCATTCCCTCGTTTATAATGAGATACAGCCTGCGCCATGCTATGGCTTGTCCTTGCTAAAGAAGGTGAAGATGCCCTGCTCCTTTGTGCCCTGGATGTCCTCATACCTCAGAAAGCAATCTATGTGTAACTGTTTACTGATTGTTTTTGCTATTTCCTCAACATCATCGAAGTCAAATGCCTTAGCCAGATCTTCTATCGCTGCATCCAGTGCTAAAGAGTCTACTAACACCTGCAGTTTCTCCTTGCTTACGTAATCTTTTCCTACTTCCATATCGAATCTGTGGCTGATTTCCACCTTCAGCACCCCATCTGCCCACAATGAAAGGGAGAAGAACTGTTCTTCAAAACGGGAAATGGTAAGGACATGTGTAGCTAAGGCTTTAGATATAACAGTTGCATAGTTATCAACCGAAACTGGTCCGATATCCTCTACCAGGATGGAAGACCACACCTCACTTAACACACCTACAGCATAGTTACCTGGGGATACTGAGTTTGACCTCTGTATTTTCTCTGCCAGATCCAAGGAGTTAAGGTTTCCATCGCTGCGCAACAAAAGTATGCCAAGTTTTTCCGGCATGTACCATCTCTGCTGCCCTGTTTCATCATCGCCGTCTAAGGAGTATATATCCTCATCTACTGTTTCCTGCAGCCCAGGTTCATATTCATGCAGGCGGTAAGCCGTGACATAAGTGTAGTAATCAGGGTTAAAACGAGTTTTTCGTGTCGTCTTATCGCTCCATGCTAGTACATATAGAGTATCACCTACACGAATTATGTCATCCACACAGTTCTCTGTAATAATCTTTACGAGCGCTCTCCCTTGATGGTCGATAATGGTTAGCAGAGTTGTGTTTTTGCCATAATCTATTTCAGCTAACACTATAAACAACTCGTCCAACCATTCCCTATCATGGCGTGGCGAGATGATCTTTTCCACACATCCATCGTTACTTCTGATAACACTAGAGCAATCGTTGAAATGAAGGATATAGAAGTTCCCGTCTAAATAACCTACAGGTGCCTGTCCTATATCTATTTCCAATGTAGCATGCCATCTCAAGGAAAAATCCGTGTTATAAGCATACAGTTCATTACCTTCAGTGCAGATGAACGTAGAGTCATCCTGCAGACGTAACGCTCTGCTTGCATGTTCTTTTCCTTTAAGGTAGTGATGCATCACAGGAGTGCCATCAGGAGCTAACACCAGAACTCCCACACTTAGCCAGACGACTATTCGTCCATCTGACAGTATGCGAAGTACATGGTCCTTGTGATCCAGAGGTTTAGTAAACCACTCACTCTGCCATACTACTGCCCCCTCGGGAGACAGGCTAATCACAGAAAAACCATTATGGATGGATGCTCTTAATGCGAATAAACAGTTACCAGAGCTGTCCATGGCAAAGTCTCTTACATCACAACCAGTATCATGCACATCAGTAAAACAAGATAGTGGGGTAGCATACTTTTCCTGCCAGTGTGGCGTGAAACAGTGAAGTGTGGGTTCTTTTTTACTACCATGTAAATGTAGGTGCCGAAGTTGTTCTGTAACAAAGTAGAGTTCTCCATTAGGTGCGAGCCAGAACTTACCGATGTTGGTTCCCTCTGAAGTATATATGATCTCACTGATGCCATCGGGCGTGACATGAATGATATATCCCTCGGTGAGATCTTCAGGAAATCCCACATGGTTCGCATGAAAGTAAATGTCTCCTGTATCATTCATTTGAAAGCTTCGCTCTCTACCAGGGTGACATATCGATGTAACGCGATATGCGTGAGACCACAGTTTCTCTGCGGATAGCCTTATAGTAGTTAGCTTACTCATTGCTCTTCAACACAGTATCTGTCAGGTTAATAACCAAAGAGGGGAAAAGCACCTCCGGATGCTAACCAAAGAATAAAAGCTGCTCCTGCTATAACAGGCCCAAGGAACTGTGGGCTAGGTAGGGGAGCAAGTGAAGGAAACTCCCAACCTCTCGGTTGTTCATTATGATTCCAATAAGCATCTGGTAGGTAGTCAAATACTCTAACCATATCTCTTGCCATTTCCGGGTTTTCAACGCGCCGCCACTCAGGAACTGGTTCGGGCTTGTATAGCTTTTCAAAGTAATACTGAACAAAACCAGGTGCATTGGAGACTATACCCATTCTGTATTCATGACCTAGTAATGTAAAAAGTGTGAATACCAGAGGATCTTTTCGATTCAAAGTAAGAGCAGAGCCGCGTATTGTAAGGGGATCGAAGACATACTTGTTAAGGCTATCCGTCATTCTACGTTTACTCTGAGCCAGTGGCTTTACCTCCCAGACCATTCCTTCACTGTAGATATCTATCTCGCCTCGTTTATCGGGGAAAAGACTGCTCAGCGGGTACTCCAGAAATACAACACTACCTCCTACTATATTGCTTGATATTTCCTTGGCAGCAAACACCTGAGCCATCTCGTGCATGGATAGATATGCAGCACTTGTAAGTTTGCTCGCTGAAAGATCCAATCCGTCGAGCTTTTCTGCCAGCCGCTCTGCAGTAATACCAAAAAGTTCATCCTTACCAAGAATTCCACCTGGAAGATTAGCCGAGATAACTTCCACGAAGACCTGCTCACTCGGTATTCCCTCATATACATACCTTTGTTTAATGGTGTTAAGCATATCCCTTGGCATCAACCCCCAGGGATCCACCCACGTCACCGGGTTGTTGCCCACATAGGCATACCAGTTCAGTCCGCTCTTAATGGGATCTTTTGCCATGAAGTGACGGTTGTTTGCGTCGTAGAACCTGTACTGTGCGAAATACTTGTCCAGAATATAGTCGAAGGTATACCCGGTGTAGTCAGCCAGGATGTCTAAGCCCTTGTCGTTGTTATTCAGCTTGCTGGGGGATATCGCTGCTCCGAATAAGTCGTAATCAATAGCGGCAAACTGGTTGCCGTTGTCCTTGCTGTAGCGTATGCTGGTGCCCATTACCCCCACATGGACATAGAGCTTGCGTTCCATGTTGCCCTGTCCATTGTTGCCTGGGTAGTGCTCGGTAATCTGCTCCAGCCTTAGGGTGCCGGCGTAGATGTGTCTCTGCACTGTCTCGTTTA
>WRDA01000108.1 GCA_009783675.1 Symbiobacteriaceae bacterium
ATTCGTGCCAGTTCAGCTACTGCCGCAGCTTTTGTCGCCTCGCGATGCATAATCATAGCAAAACCGACTCGATCCACAACCAGATACATTTCCATGCTGAGATGCTGTGTGATTAGAGCTACATCGGTGGGAGAGTTGGTCAGAACATAAACTTTTTCTGCATCTTTATCATGCTGGGCAAAGTCCACAATTTCAAAGTCTACATGCTCCGGCCAGACATCAGAACAGATAAAGTTGGTATAATCTCGGTCATCGAGCTGTGAGGCTGTCTTCAGACCGCCTGCGTCACAGGCTATCAGCAGTGAACGGACTGAACTACATGAAAGCAGCTTCCTGTATACTATATTATCGCCGATGAAAGCGGTCGCGCCATTGCCAACAACTCTGCCATCGAAATGACTATTGGATACTACGACCATGTCAGATGCATTGCTGCCCCTGCCAGTAGCGAAGACCACCTTAATCCCGGCTTCCCTGCACTGGGTAAGTACGGATACAGACTGTGCTGAGATAGTTTTATCATTGCGGAGCAGAGTGCCGTCCAGATCAGTTACAATCAGGCGTACAGGCATGTTATCACCTCATTCATTACGGGTAGATTGACAGTTCGCGAGTCACTCCACCGCATCTCTGTGTGATTTGCAGGCTATCTGCGCTAATGACTTCGTAGTGTTGCAAACTGACTTCTCCTTTCCGCCCATCCAACTGATGTGTATCACAAGCAGATATTCGCCTGCAGGTTGAAAAAATCTCGCGAAGCGCGTTATTGCTTACCTTAATCATGTACTTTATAATTCGGGTAAGGATCTAGTGTTAGCGGTTTAAAAATACAGCAACAAGGCGGCGCGGATCGCTTACATCTAACAAAGCGAAGGAGTTGTAACCATGTTATATATAGGGGAAAACCTGCGCACAATGCGGAAATCCAAAGATCTGACCCAGGAGGATGTAGCCGGCATCCTTGGCGTAACACCTCAAACGGTCAGCAAATGGGAACGCGGTGATACCTATCCGGATATAACCATGCTGCCGTCTTTGGCTAATCTGTTTAATACAAGCATTGATACACTCATCGGCATGGACAGGATCAATGACGCAGAGCGCAAGAGGGAGCTATTCCGACAAGGGCATGAACACATTAAAGAAAGGAATATTGAAGCCGCTATCGATCTGTATACTGCAGCGTTAAAAGAATACTCCCAGGATGAGGGTATTATGTCCGATTTAGCTATGGCTCTGGCACTTAGCGGCGACCAGTCTCGAATCTCGAAGGCCAAGGAACTCTGCACGCGCGTTCTCGCAGGTTCTGCTGGAAGTAAGGTTCACCACACTACCCGCGCTGCCTTGTGTTTCATCTACCTGAAAGCAGGTAACCGTGAGATGGCAGAAAAAACTGCTCGGGATTTACCGCATGTTTGGGAAAGCCGAGAGACGGTGCAGGTGGAAATAGCAATGAACCCGGATGCATCTGCCATTGATACATATCTCAGGTACATCGCCATTGGCGAGATATAGATACTACCGTTTTATCGGTTTTGCAGGCTTCGGCTAAACTGCGCAATGGACTTGTCGCGAGCGCGTTTATCTCGCATCTCACCTCTCCTTCTTCGGGATAATAATGAATTGTGATCCCCTGTGCTCGGTAACTCTTCCCGGCTGCAGGCCCTGGTCAGGTTCCTTAGTCTCTGTGTAGCCGTAGGCTCTTAAATCTATCATCGTGTTTTGCTTCCTGTGGATCATCTTGGCATATCCTCCCCGTTCCATTCGATATCGAACACGGTGGCTTTCGTCAGAGAGATCCCATGTTCACGGGCTCTGGAACGAAATAGATTTAAACAGGATACCTGTTTGCTAAACGGTCGGAGGTCGCGCGGATCGTAAATCACATCTTTATAGAACAGTAAACGAAGCTCAGTTACTAAGGTGGGAACCAGTAACTGGGCTTTGTTTAAGTATAACTGCTCCTGCCCGGAGCCGAAAAACAACTGCGGAAAGTCATTATAGCATAGGGTGTGTATTCCGCTGGTCAGGCGAGGATTACACTCTATGACATAGTATTCGCCATTCATCTCGATAAAGTCAAAGGCTATGTTACCCGTGAAGCTCATCTTTGCCACAACCCCGCTGACGATTTCGTCGATGGTCGAACAGATAAGAGGGTCGAAAGCAGTAAAAGCGGTGTGGGTCTTAAGCGGGCTTCGATAGCACACATTGAACTTTAGCGAGCCTTTATCGGCGAATCCGTAACTGCAAACGCTTTCTCCCTCGATATACTCCTGCAGGATGTTATGTGTCCGTTCATCATAAACGTTTTCTCCCGCTTCCAGGATAGTTACATCCTCACCAAAGCGGGAAAATATAGGCTTTATAACGGACTTTCGTCCCAGTATGTTTACCCCGGTCCAGAGATCGGTCTCGGGTGCTAAAATCCCCTCTTCCCTGGCAAACATCATGAAGCGGTATTTATTGTGCAGGAGCGCCAGCTTCTCCAGGTCATCACAGAGGATCCGGGCTTCACAGCTCTCTTGGATTTGTCGCTTATTCTTTGAGACCCAGAAGATCTCTTCGCAGGTGGGAAAGAGCACATCGATGTTATGTTTGAGGATGATCTGGATCAGATCCGCGACGAAGAGCGTCTCTGCGAAGCGAGGAGAATGAATCAGGTGATATGCTTTTGTATATCTAGAAAACTCCGGCAACACAGGGGATATGTTGTCGGCAACATGCACCTCCCATCCCTGTCTGCCAAAGTTTCGTGCTAACTCCAGGGTGGCAGGCGCCCGACCTCCGGTGAATAGTATCTTCATAAAAATCTGCCTTTCTACTCCCTGAAGCATGAATCTGGTTACAGTTTCATCTTGTCCATAACCGGGACGGCGATACGGTTGATCACCATTTGCAAAATCTTAAGTACGAAGCGCCTGTAGAAACCGATACTTTCAGTATAGAGCACGCGATACTCCCAGTAACGCTTAGCACCCCGTTGCCTCTTGAAATGGCCGGCACCGGAACTGGAGTGCAGCACGACCCCGTTGACCTTGGCTTCCAGGAAGAGTTTTATGGACAGCTGACGATACAGCCCTGCCGATTGACTAAAGGAGAAATCATAGCCAAAAACTGGCGCCGTCATGATCTGTTGCCTGACGAAATAGCCTAACACCGCCACAGTGCGGTTACAAGTGTCTTTAAGGGCATAATAGTTTATCAGACTGTTCTCGCCGGTGAGTTTCGTAAACTCATCGCTGAACTTAGGGTTGAAGTGTGAGTATTTCTGGATGTATAGGTTGTTGTACAGGCGCACAATGTCGCTCTCATATTCGATACGCTCAAAATGAAAACCCGAACGTTGCAACAGTCTGGTATCCAGGCTTAGTTCCCGGGTGATCTTATGGGGAAAACCCTCAAACCGCTCCACGATATAGATGCTTCGAGATGGCAGAAGCAGAAAACCCTGCTTCTCCATTTCGTTATAGAGTTCTCTGGTGGTGAGCATGTTTAGCGAATTCCAGGCTACGGCGTATCCTCTATGTGTCTGTGCGATAAACTCACTGATAGGCCTGACGTACTCAGAAGGGAAATCGGTGTAGAGATTGGTAGAGAGCAGCCAGTTGTTGACATATACGGCCTTATCTATCTTGGCGGTTCGCAGCAGAAAACCTAAGGCTTTCAAAATTATTCTGGCTATATTTTCCAGGGGCTTATTTTTCAGCTCTCGCAGTTCGTCTAAGCAATAGGAGATATAATGGGTGTAGATCGAGGCTACATAAGCGTTTGCAAGGTTCTCCTCGGGAACGAAGATAGGCAAGAGCCAGCAGTCATCTATAACCAGGATCTTCATCTCACCCCTGATGTTCCCGAAATAGCGCTCTATACCGTTTTGCACCAGGGGTACCAGGTAAGATGCAGCATACTTAGCATCGTAGTTATCGATACTCGGCAGATGGTCTATATTGCTGCGGTCGTAAAGGGTGAACTGCATGGTAATATTAACCTAATAGCGCAGGATCATGGCATTGAGGGTCAACCCCGCTGCTGAACCGAGCAGCATGATGGTATCGCCACGTTTAACTTTTCCGGTGTCAATGGCGTAGTTTAGCGTAAATGGTACAGATGCCGAGACCATATTGCCATATTCTCTGGTTATATCTATGAACTTTTCCGGGGGAATACCAAGCCGGCGCATGACCAAACCCAGAGCAAGGCTGGCCTGGTGAGGGATGATCATGTCAATATCATCCAGGGATAGACCACTGTCTTGCGGCAGGTTATCCAGCAGCTCTTTAAGCATTGCCGCTGTGGTGGTCATAGCCGATTTGCCTTCCATGTGAAACTGATACTTCGCCTTGTTTTGCCCATCGTAGAACCAGGCGGGCAGAACGGTTCCTCCGCCAACGAGCTGGGTCAAATGAGCACCCGAAGACCAGGTGCTCTGGGTCGCATAGAGGATCTCACTCGTACCACTTCGCGAAATCACAGCGCTCACCGCAGCGTCGCTGAGCAGTTCGAAGCTGTTCCTTTCTCCCTCGTTTAAAGCAATCGATCCCACATCACCCGAAACGATCAGCACATGCTTGTAGCACCCTGCCTCTATCTGGTAGGAGACCATATCCAATGCTGTAATGAAGCTGGAGCAGGTGGTATTGATGTCCAGTGCAGGGATCTTCCTGCCCGGCGCTATGACTCTGTGGACCAGGGCTGCGGTGCAGGGGATGGGTTGCAAACCTACGCCACAGGCGCCGATAATCAGATCGATATCGTCGATGGTAAAGTCACCGTCAGCCAGAGCATTATGCGCACTTTCGCAGAGCAGACCCAGATGACTCTCTGCTTCGGAAATCCGAAAGCGTCGATTGTCGCCAAAGCTCACTGTATGCTGTGGTAGAGCCGTGCCCAGGGCGCTGATTTTCACATTTAGCATAGCTTCTCCACCCTCTTAAGTTTACGACTACTGTTATACTCATAGGGTTTGAAGATTAAGTCGGGCATTATAAAGTGGCTGGTCCTGGCAAGGTTTTGAAATTGGTTTGTAATTTGCCTTTTGCTTTCCTCGCTCAGATTATCTGCCAGGATCGCTACTTCGGAGGCAGAGAGCTGCTGGACGCGATACTCTCCCACCTCTTCTACCAGGAGCAGGCAACGCCGGATAAAATCCGGATACACCGCAACGGTTCCGGTAGCTCCCGCGAACTCAAAGACATCATCCTGGCGTCCTTCAATTTCTTCCAGGGCGGTAAAAACCGAACCGCAGGGGCAGCTCTGTGCTTTTTCCACCAGGATATCATTTAAGCGATAGCGTATGATGGGCTGTGCTCTTCGTTTCAAATCGGTAATTATAGGTATAAAACGTCTGTCATCCAGATACTCTTTCTCCACCTTAATAAGATCCTCGTTGAGATGTAGGGTGCCGTACTCGCAAGTGGTGCCTAAAAACCCCTCGGTGCATTGATAGACCTGATGAACGACGGAGATGCCAAATGCCTTCCTGATGGTTGTTGCATCCGTATCCTCCAAGACCTCGGCGATGGAAATAACCTTGCGGGGGTTTATTTG
>WRDA01000109.1 GCA_009783675.1 Symbiobacteriaceae bacterium
CTGGAAAGAGTCATGTTCCAATAACTGGAAGTAGCGATAATCATTTGCTTTATGCCAAAGAAGAAGTTTATCGCTGCATAAGTAAAGTTTGATCCGGCTCGACGAACAGAAACCACTGCCGTACCAACCTTGTTCTTCAGTCTTGAACCGGTGGTATAGCCAACCCTGTCGATAAGGGCTTTAACTTCTGGAGTAACATTACCGAAATATACCGGGGAGCCGATGATAACACCGTCGGCTTCCAGTATTTTAACGATGTACTCGTTCATACCATCATCAGCCTGGAAGCATCGCGGTTCGTCGCTCTGACGACAAGCACCGCAGGCGCGGCACCCAGCCAGGGTTTTACCACCCAGTTGAATCAATTCTGTCTCGATGCCTGTTTTCTCCAGCTGCTCGAGGACGATTCGCAAGCTCTGATAAGTGTTGCCATTTGCTCTGGGGCTACCGTTGAAGGCAATAACCTTAAGACTCATCCCTCTTCAGACCTCCTGTATTTTATTAGTAACCTTTATCCAGGTTTACGGCACAGGTCAAAGGCTTGCTCTGTAACAGGTTGCTTATATTCTCTATAAAGATCTGAGCAGCCCTCCTATGGTTACCTTCCAAGTTTCCGGCAAGGTGAGGGAAGCAGATTACATTTGGCATGTCCCACAGGGGAGAATCGATAGGAAGCGGCTCTATTTCGAAGACATCGAGAGCGGCTCCAGCGATACTGCCTTCTCTTAGAGCTTCGATTAAAGCTTCTTCATCGACAACAGGACCCCGGCCGACGTTAAGAAAGAAAGCATCTGGTTTCATCGCTTCGAAGACAGGCTTGCCAATCATCCTGTGAGTCTCCTCGGTCAGAGGACAGGCAGCTACCAGGAAATCGGCGCGTCCCACCTGGCTGAGAAGATCGCGGCTTAGGAAACTCTCATCGATATAAGGATTCTCTCGCCCGCTGTGAGTGAAACCAAGGGTCTTCATACCGAAACACCTGGCTCGTGAAGCGATCCCGCTGCCCAGGGCTCCTACGCCAACCAGAGCTAAGGTGGAGCCCATCAGCATATGCTGAGGAACGCGAACCCAGGCATGCTGTTGTTGATTGCGTTGGATTACAGCAAAGGAACGAGCGAGAGCCAGCATCATTCCCATGGTTAGCTCGCCGATGGTGTCGCCGTGAATGCGGGCGTTAGCCAACAACACACCTCTTGCCTTCATTTCGGCTAAGGGGAGTTGATCCATACCAGCATAGGGTATTTGCACCATTCGCAACTTGGGGGATATCTGCAATTGCTCAACAGACAGGTGGCTGACAAAGAGAACTTCAGCAGTGGGTAAAAACGGATCTAACTCCTCTTCCTTGACGAAGATAAGGTTAGCTTCAGGATGCACTGTCCTCAGTTCGGCAGCCTGATCAGCATCGAGTGTAGCGGTGATGACAATCTGCATATTACTCCTCCTCGTATGTACTCCAGATTAAGGTAGATTGTATTCATAAAACTCGCAGTTATCCAGGACGAAATCCCCCATCTCCTCGAAGGGGATGTTCATGATCAGGCGATTTATGATCCGACCAGTGAACCCATGGCTAATGACCAGGACGCTCTGTCCAGCCCAGTCTTTCATAATTCTATCGAGAGCAAGGTTAACCCTTTTTTCAACATCTTTAACACTCTCACCCCCAGGAACAGCATCATCCATTGAGCTATGCAACGGGTCTCTGGCCCATATATCGGGATACTTTGCAGCAGCTTCCGCCTGTGTAAGCCCTTCATAAACACCAAGGCATATTTCTACAAGCAGTTCATCGGTAATCAGTGGTACCTGCAATCGTTTGGCAATAGTATCTGCTGTTACCTTAGCACGCTGCTGGGTAGATGAGATAATGATGTCGAAATGCCTATCTGCCAGGGACTCAGCTAGTTGAGCTGCCTGTGCCAGACCCTTGGCATTCAGAGGGATGTCCAGACGCCCCTGACAGCGGCTCTCCAGGTTATAATCGGTTTCTCCGTGACGAGCGACGGTTATTTTCAAAATCCACCCTCCTCATATGTAGAAAGATCAATGTCGGAAGCATGATTAATGCAGGAAGAAACTGCAGTTATCCATGCGTACACCCATGATGATGAAGAGCACAGTACCTGTACCATACAAAAACAACCCTGGTACCATCTGCGATACCGCCGATGAAGCCAAAGTCGTGTCTTTTGGAAGTGGTGCGGCCGGTGGGACTTGAACCCACACAGGTCTCCCTATACGCCCCTCAAACGTACGCGTCTGCCAGTTCCGCCACAGCCGCAATGATAATAAAATGGTGCGGACGAGAGGACTTGAACCTCCACGACCTTGCGATCACTAGAACCTGAATCTAGCGCGTCTGCCAATTCCGCCACGTCCGCATGAATGGTGGGAGCGATGTGGATCGAACACATGACCTCTACCGTGTCAAGGTAGCGCTCATCCCAACTGAGCTACGCCCCCTATTAAGTTATGGTGCCGGGAACCGGAATCGAACCGGTACGATCTTTCGGATCGAGGGATTTTAAGTCCCTTGCGTCTGCCAGTTCCGCCACCCCGGCATGGAGCGGAAAACGGGACTCGAACCCGCAACCCCCACCTTGGCAAGGTGGTGCTCTACCATTGAGCTATTTCCGCGAGTCAGTCTCGGTATACTATCCCGGAAGACGGCTTGGAGGCGGCACCCAGATTTGAACTGGGGATGGAGATTTTGCAGACCTCTGCCTTACCACTTGGCTATGCCGCCTTGAAAATGACTGGAGCGGAAAACGGGACTCGAACCCGCAACCCCCACCTTGGCAAGGTGGTGCTCTACCATTGAGCTATTTCCGCTTTTGGTGCCACAGGCCAGAATTGAACTGGCGACACGCGGATTTTCAGTCCGCTGCTCTACCAACTGAGCTACCGTGGCAAAATTGGCGGAGCTGAAGGGATTTGAACCCTCGATCTCCTGCGTGACAGGCAGGCATGTTAGACCCCTACACCACAGCTCCGCAACGACAAATACTATCATTTGATAGTTAAACCGCGAAATGGATATTATCACATATCCCCGACTCAGTCAAGCCTTAAGTCAAAAGTCCTTTAAGAAAAAACGGGATACTGGTTATGGCTAGTCAGCTTGATAGACTTCTTTACCTGCAACGAAAGTGCGAATGACTTTAAGATTCTTAATCTCCTCAGAGGGTATGCTGAGGATGTCGCGGTCCAGTACCGCCAGATCGGCCTGCTTACCTGCTTTAAGAGAGCCGACACTATCCTCTAAGCCACAGTACCAGGCACCATTTTTAATGAAGAGTTGCAAAGCAGTATCCACAGGGACACATTCACTCTCTCCCAGCTGAAGGCCCTGGCTGGTACGGCGTGTTACAGCGCTGTAAATTCCCAGGAAGGGATTATAATGGGCAGATGTCATATCTGAGTTGGCGAAGACACGGATACCATGCTTCAGGTAGGTCTTCAGTGGCTTGAAGGTGTGTACCTTCTCTTGGCTAAGATGTTCTTCATAAATATCGCCTTCGACATAAATGAAACCCGGTTGTACAGAGACGCCGATATCATGCTTTGCCATCAAATCCAACGCTTCGGGGGTGGGGAAGTAACCGTGGATGATATGATGCCTGCGCTTCCCACCCAGGGTCTCACATACCCTGGCGAAGGTGCGACATGCTATATCCTGAGCAAGATCGCCACAACAGTGGATCCCGATGGACCAGCCGGCTCGATCCCCTTCCAGGAAGTAAGATTCCAGTTTGTCCAGATCCAGGCGCAAGGGAATCGTCGTCCGACTACCATCGATCCAGGGTTCATTCATCATGGCAGTCTTAGACCCTACTCCACCGTCTACAGCCATCTTCAAGGCAGCGAAACGCAGCCATTCATCACCGAATCCCTCTGTTACTCCGAGAGTAGGGACCAGATGATCGAGTTCGTCGTCCATGGTAGCATACAGTCCATGCCAGGCAGGCATCATGGCTACCCTGAGCGGAAGTTTACCTGCCTGCCTCGTCATCTGATAGGCGCGCATACCCCGCGGGGATACACCAGGCTCCAGGATGGTAGTGATACCATGCTTGATATATTCTGTACAAGCGCGGATGATGGCTTCCTGATCCGATTGTAAAGGATCGCCAACTGCAGAGGTTAAGGGTATGACCTTGCTCACCAGATTCTGAGCTCCGTTTTTCAGATAGCCGGTGGGATTACCACTGGAATCACGAACGATCTCCCCTCGCTGAGGTTGACCGGATCCTCTACTGATTCCTGCCCGCTCTAAAGCCAGGGAGTTGGCAAGGCTCCCTCCGAAGAGACGATGCAGAATAAGAGGATTACGGGGTGCTGCAGCATCCATCTCGGCCAGGCTTAAGGGTCTGTTTTCCTTAAACTGAGATTCGATCCATCCTGCACCTTGCAACCAAGCTCCTGCAGGCAATGAATCAGCTTTATCCCGGATACGCTGACAGGCTTCATCAATGGTCGAAGCACCAAAGAGCAGGACCCCGCCCAGGGCAACACCGGCAGCTATTATATGATTGTGGGAGTCAACTATGCCAGGCAAAACTGTGTGCCCCTGTAGGTCCAGGTGAGGGGTACCAGGTGGAGCCTGTTGCTCCATCTCTTCGAAAGTACCGAGCGCAGCTATACGATCATCGCGAATCAGCAGAGCCGATACCATGATATCGTTCTCCAGGGTGATGAACTTGCCGTTATAGAGAATCTTCTCCATTGCCATTCCTCCACATTAAAATGATCGCTGAAGGTCTTCCATGATTGATCTGACTCCCTTGGTGATCGGGATCTGAATTACAAACGCCTGCGTCTGAGTATAGCAAAGGGGTTCCTCTGTGTCAATCAGGGGAGGCGCCTGGGTGGCGCCTGGGTGTCTGAGTAAAACACGGCAATTTTCTTGGATTTTCAGCTTTAACGTGCTATACTCATCAGAGCTTGAGCATGAACAATGTTTAATCTAAAGCAGCAGGTTTATCTGAAGCACAGGACAGAGGAGAAAGACCATTGAAGGTTAGTTGTTACGCTGATTTCATCAAGGCATTACTTGAAGCAGGTTTTTCCTTCAGCAGCGGAAACCCTGATGGTATCTTCACCATAGTACCTGTAAGTTGGAGTGATCATCTTGCAGATTCCCCGTTACACTGGTTCAGTGGTGATCCGGAGAATGACCCCTGGGAGTGGCGCCAGCGGGTGCTGCTGGAACGTGACGACATCGCCTATGGCAAGTTCTTCATACGTAAAGGAAGCTATATCACCAGAGAATGGATGCCTCTGTTTCTGTCTGTGCGCCGAGGAGACAGTAGCCTAGAAGAAGCGTATCAGGAGGGAACTATCAGTAATCTCGCCAAACGTATTTACGAGATCATCGCCAATGAAGGTGCTTTACCCGTACATGAGCTTAAACATATAGGTAGTTTCTCCCAGGTCAAAAAAACGGCATTCGAAGGAGCCTTGGCTGAGTTGCAAACCAGGCTGTTTATCACTATTTGTGGTCAGAAGCAGAAGAGATCCCGCAGC
>WRDA01000110.1 GCA_009783675.1 Symbiobacteriaceae bacterium
CGCCATTTCATCGAATCCCTCCACCTGGCAGGATGCCGTTACCCTGCGCCGTTCGCCGGCATCCGCATTTTGCGTGTAGGCAATATCCCTGGTAGAGAAACAGGTACAGGTACTGCAGGCGACGGTACAGCTCCCACAAGAAATGCAGCGACTGTCATATTCATCCCACATGGGATGCTTCTTCAAAGCCAGAAGTGCTTCCTGGTTGGGAATCTGTGGCAGAACAACCTTAGTTGGATTACTTTCTACGAATCTGGGTGTGAAGTAATACTCCGATTCACCATCAAAGTAAGGCAATAGTGCAGGGTCTTTAACCAGAATGCTCAGGCCATCCTGCTCCTGACGAACTGCCATGGCAAAGTTATCGCTACGATTACTGCCCATGGATACACAGAAGCAGGTGTCAAAGCCTTCAGCACACTCAATCAGGACAAAGCGAAGCTTTGCTCTGATTCGTCCGTAAAAACTGTCCTCCGAAGCGCCATTCTCCAGATATATCTTGTCCTGGTGTTCGAAAGCATGAATATCACATGGACGTAGAAAAACCAGAATAGGACGATCGTTAGTAATCCTACTCTCACGGTATTCTTCGGGAGTGAAGTGGAAGATCGTCTGGTTGATAGGGGTAACGACTTCCTTTGCCGAGTAGGTCGAGCGAGCGCTCAACTCAAAATCGGCGTAACCTGTGAGTTCTCTGCCAAGTTCAGCATAGCGAATAACGTCAGTGTCTGAAAAACGCCCCTGTTTAGGGAAGCGTTTTGGTGCGAAGATACGGTATTCGCGCTGCAGCCGCAGCAGCAGTTCCTCAACCGCATCCTTATCCAGATGATAAGCCAATATACCCTCCGCCTTCCATTATCAAACTCAGGTTAAGTTTAGCATAAAATGAGCCCCTGCACAATCTGTCCAACGGATTTTGCCTCCTGACCAATTTTTATTGTTACTTTCACACCTCTGCTTAGTATCTTAGATGGGGGTTCCAAACCCCCATTCCCCGGTCGTTACGGCAGGCAAAGCCTGCCTGCACTCACTGGAACTTCGTTCCAGCAACCCGCTTTCGCGTGTTGGTTACTGTTCACAGGTGAACCTGTGAACAGTAACTTTTTATTTGCGCAACCATGAGGCTTCTGCTAGAATAAGTAGAATTTTACGAAGTGGAGGTGTCATAAGCATCACACTTACTCCAGGAAAAGGTTATACTAGTCGCAGCACTGACTTTTTGCCACGGTTAGTCCTGGCTTTCCTCATCTTCCTTCTCTGCAGCGCTTGTGGGGACATGCCACAGCCCTTAGCTTCATCTTCTGTTGAAGTGGAGAGAGAAAAAACTGCTTCTTTGGTGCATCACGACGCTCTGGGGCGGGAAGTCGTCCTATCCCTGCACCCTGAGAGAGTGGTGGCTCTGTTCGGATCATTTGCTGAAATCTGGGAATTAGCCGGAGGCACTCTCGCTGGCATCACCAGAGATGCTCTGGAGGAGGACCGCGTCCCCAACTCCAGCGATGCTCTCCTCCTTGGCACTAATAAAGAACCGAATCTTGAACTACTCCTGATGCTCGAACCGGACCTGGTCATTTGCTCTGCTGACATAGCTGAGCAAAGAGATCTTGGCGAGCATTTGGAAAGCGCCGCCATCACCCATGTCTACTTCCATGTCGAAGAGTTTGAGGACTATCTTGCGGCTTTGCAGCTTTGTACACAACTGACCGAACGCGATGATCTCTACCGTATCCATGGTTTGGCAATTCAAGATGAAGTTACACTATTGCGTAGCAAAGTCAGTGCTCAGTCGCAAACTCCCCCCCTGGTCCTCCTGATCAGAGCGATGAGTACCGGCGCCCGAGGTCGGGCCGATGAGCTGATGGCCGGCCTCATGCTCAGCGAGTTGGGAGCGGAACATCTGACCGACCGCTATCCTTCACTGCTCAGTGAACTCTCAATGGAAGTCATCTTAAGCGACGATCCCCTCTTCATCTTCGTTATCACCATGGGAGACAGTGAGAAAGCCTTACAGACGATCCATCAGCAAATGCAGAGTAATCCGGCCTGGCATACCCTCAAGGCCGTTCGCGAGGAGAATTGCTATGTCTTGCCTAAAGAACTCTTTCACTTTAAGCCAAACCATCGTTGGGGCGAAGCCTATTGCTGGCTGGCGGAGGCTCTTTATCCCGGGTTATTCCCTCAGCTCAGAGATGCTGTCGAAATCAGCCGCCTGCGCTAGCGAGGACTCCTGTCTATGAAGATGCAACGCGAAATCCTGTTTATCTGCGGTTTTAGCACTCTGATGGTTCTCCTTTTTATCCTCAGCATCTCCTTCGGTCCTGTGGATATTCCTCTGAGCAGAATCTGGATGATTCTCACTGCTCAGGAGCGTAGCGGCGCTCTGGTTCAGATCCTGAACCAGGTACGCCTCCCGCGTTCTCTGGCCGCCATGGGAGTCGGAATGGCCCTGGCTGCATCCGGAACCGTCCTCCAGGCAGTGATGCAAAACCCCCTGGCTGCGCCAAGTTTGATTGGTGTTAACTCCGGAGCAGCTCTGACGGCGATGCTCCTCCTGGCTTACTTCCCCGGACGTCCGGATCTACTCACTCCTGCCACTTTCCTGGGAGCCCTCTTTGCTCTCGGCTTAATCATCCTCATCACCCGATACGCTCCAGGAGGACGTTCAACTCTCATCCTGGCAGGCATAGCTGTCTCTGCCCTTCTGGGAGCTGGAATCGATACCCTAAGATTGTTGCATCCCGAAGCCATGCTGGGTGCAACCGGATTCATGATCGGTGGCATAGCCGGTGTGACCTGGAGCACCCTGCGGTTTGCTCTGCCCTGGATTTTAGGCGGTCTCCTGGCAGCACTGCTGGTAGGCCCTTTGCTTAATGTTATATCTCTTGGGGACGAAGTTGCTTTGTCCCTGGGTGTGCCAGTAACCCCGGTGCGTACCCTGCTCCTGGCTCTGGCTGCCATCCTGGCCGGCAGTAGTGTCGCCATCGCCGGCTTATTGGGGTTCGTAGGTTTGATCGTACCACATGGAGCCCGTCTACTCCTGGGTAGCGATCATCGCTGGCTGATTCCCGGCGCGATGCTCCTGGGAGGTAGCTTTGTCCTTGGTTGCGACCTGGTTGCCCGTCTTATTTTTGCTCCCTATGAGTTGCCGGTAGGCATACTGCTTTCTTTCATAGGAGGACCATTCTTCATCTACCTCCTAATACATCAGGCTAGCGGAAAAGCTGACGCACAGGGAGATGAATCGTGATTGGAGTTACCGCAGGTTTCCTGCTACAGGCCATAAACCTTACAGTTGGTTATGGATCTCGTGAAATTATCAGGGATGTATCCTTAGATCTAAAACCTGGGCAGTTTACAGTGCTAATTGGGCCTAATGGATCGGGTAAAACCACCTTGCTTAAGGCTTTGGCTCGCCTCCTGCCTCTCAGAGACGGAGTGGTAACTCTCGCAGGGCGTACCCTCGGCTCCTATTCACAGCGGGAGTTGGCACGAAGCCTGGCAGTCCTGCCTCAGATCAGACAGACCCCGGCTTTGAAGGTCTCTACTCTGATCTCTCAGGGTCGATATCCACATCACAGATATTTTTCATCTTTTACCGCAGATGACCAGAAAGCCATCGCCGAAGCGATGGCTACATGTAAAGTATGCAGATTTGCCAACCGTGAAATGAATACATTATCTGGCGGAGAAAGGCAACGCGTCTTCCTGGCTATGCTCCTGGCTCAGGACGCTGAGTTGATGATCCTCGATGAGCCAACTACCTTTTTAGACATTGCCCAGCAACTGGAAGTCCTTGATCTGCTACGTAGCTTATCTCTTCAGGGTAAGACAATCCTGGCGGTTATACACGATGTTTCCCTGGCGCTGCGTTATGCTGATAGGATTCTGTTGCTGGACGGTGGTTGTCTGGTTGATAACCTCCCGCCAGATGAACTTATAACCTCCGGTTTACTGGAAAAGGTGTATGGTGTGAATCTGCATCGCCACGCTGCTGATGGGATGGTCTTTACCAATTTTTCTGTGCGTAAAGATACAGATGCATAGCACCAACTCAATACTGAAAGCTCACTATGGAGCCATTCCGGCTTCGGCGAAAGCAGCAAGAAAAGAAAGCACAGTAAATGCGCACATCAGAAGACCCATGTTTCGAGCCAGGCTCCGCTTACTACCCTTCTCAATTGCCCAGAACCTTAGGAAGAGCAAGGATGTGCATAGCAGATTAAAAGAGTCGATCAGCTGCACCCACATAATCATCTGAGCCAGATTGATGACTCCGACGACGAAACCGTAGACCAAAACAGCGATGCGACGTTGTGTGAAGACTTCTGGCTCCCTCTGCCTCAGCATATCGCCCTTCCACTCCATAAGGAAAGTGATCAGGGTCACTCCTATGAACCATACCAGAGCCGTCCAGGGAAAGGTAGCCCAATCTTTAGCCATAATGCTCTCCGTCATACTCTTCACACCTCGCTTGGCATATTCGCAAACCGGGTTCCCGGATTAATCCTTTGCGCATCATTATATTTGCTGCAGTGCTGTGTTTTTCCTTCATTTGTGCCGATTTGCGAAAGGAGGAATACCCTTCAGCAGAGAATCAAATCTCATATTACTTCGTCAAAACTTCAATGATGCGAAAGGGGTACAATCTGTGAATATTCTCGTTTTAAACTGCGGCAGTTCTTCATTAAAGTATCAGTTGTTTGACATGACCAACGAGAGCGTTCTGGCAAAAGGCCGCGTTGAACGTATCGGAATCGAGGGATCCTTCCTGGTCCATCAGCCTTCGCAGAAGGATGAGGTCGAAAAGAAGGTTGACATGCCGGATCACACTGTTGCCATTCGACATGTTTTAGAAGCACTGACCGATAGCCAGCATGGTGTTATTGCCTCTTTCGCAGAGATCCAGGCTATTGGCCATCGAGTCGTCCATGGAGGAGAAGAGTTCTCCGGTTCGGTACTGATAACTGACGCAGTAAAAGCCGCTTTGGAACGCAACATCGATCTGGCTCCCCTGCATAATCCGCCTAATCTGATGGGTATCGCCGCTGCCGAATCAAACATGCCCTTCCTGCCAAATGTCGGTGTTTTCGACACCTCATTTCATGCCAATATGCCCAAACACGCCTATCTCTATGGTCTACCCTATGAGCTCTATGAAAAACACAAGATTCGGCGCTATGGATTTCATGGAACTTCACATCGTTTCGTCTCCGAGCGTTGCGCGCATCTGATGGGTAAACCCCTCGCCGATCTTAAGATCATCACCGCTCATCTTGGCAACGGATGCTCTTTGGCAGCGATAATGGACGGCATATCTGTAGACACGTCTATGGGTTTCACTCCCTTAGAGGGCGTGATGATGGGTACCCGCAGTGGTGACTTCGACCCGTATGTCGTACTGTATTTGCAACAAAAGGAAAAGCTGGATGCTGAAGGAATTAACAATTTA
>WRDA01000111.1 GCA_009783675.1 Symbiobacteriaceae bacterium
GCAGGATTGGAAACCGGTGATTACTACTTCCGACTAAGCGAACGCATCCCTGCTCAGGTTGGCAACTGGAAGTATGATTCCCATGTCTACTACATCAAGATCGCCGTGACCGATATCGAGGGCAAGGGTGAAGCGAAAGCCGAAGTCGTGGAGACCTGGGTTCCCAACTTCACCAATGGCTATACCGGTAACACCGCTGGGGTTAAAATCCCTATCAACAAGCAGATTAGCGGAAACTATCCGGGAGCAGCTCTGACTTATACCTTCAACGCGACCCAGGTGCGCGCCATGGGTGGAGACGTGGTCGTACCCAGTGGCATCAGGAGTTCGACAGTCATCACCGGTGCAGGCTCCGGGGAGATCGATCTGGCTGGCCTCTTCCTCAACAGCGCCAGCCCCTGTCATTATTACTTCAGAATCAGCGAAACCGCAAGCAATAGCAACGGCTGGACCTACGACCGAACTGCCTACTGGATCGAGGTTACTCTGGAAGACGAAGTGGGACTGGTCAGTGCAGAGATCACCAGTGTTTGGTACTCTAATGGCGCTGTCTATAACGGCTCTGGTCGACCCCTTGCCGATGCCTGGCCCCTACGCTTCAGCAACAGCTACTCCCCTGAAGCTGCAGCCGCAACCCTCAAAGGAAATAAAGTCATCCAGGGCGAGTATTCAGGTACCCCTCTGACTTTCACTTTCAATGCAGTGCAGGTAACAGCCTTAAACAGCACCATCGAAGTTCCTGCCGGACTGAGTGGTTCAGCCAGTGTCAATGGCGAAGGCTCCTTCAGCATCATCATCAACAACCTAAAACAGAGCAGCAGTCCTTACTTCTTCCTGATTACGGAAAACTCAGGCAGCGAACGTGGCTGGAGTTATGACACACATCAATATTGGCTTAGGGTCGATGTCAGCGATAACGGTGCAGGTTTCGCAGTGGCAACCATCAGTGAGGAATCCGGCAGTGCAACCTTCACTAACAGCTACCAGCCACCTGTTAATCCTTACAATCCGCCTCCGGGAGCGACCACGACGACAGATCCAATAACCACGCCGAGTTCTACACCCTCGACTCCTGGCAATGAGGACGAGGACACGGAGCAAGCCTCCGAACCCGGATCGCAGCCCACCTCCAACGGCGGAGAGGATGAAGAGAGTGAGCAAACAACCGAAAGAACTACTGAACCTTCCAGCGAGCGACTGACCGAAGCAGAGACGCCCTCAGATATAGTCTTCGAAGAAGGATCGACGCCACAGAGTAATACGAGCATAGATCTTGACGCCAAGCAGGACGATCCTGACACCCCGGGTGGCAGAAATCCTATGGCGCCTCCGGTTCCTTCTCTTGCCACCAGTACCCTTACTCCGATGATAGATGGCGAGTTTATATTCTTCATGGAGTTCGGAGAAGATGGAGTTCCTCTGGGTCAGTGGCACTGGCAGGATGACGATGACGGTGGCATGTGGTTCTTCGATGAGTTCATTCCTCTGGCAGGATTGACTCCTCCGGACAGAGAACTTCCCTCCACCGGGCAAATGCCGGTTATGCATATGATGTTTATCCTCTGGGGCATGTTGCTATTACTAGCCGGTGTTGCCCTGGAGTATCATGGCAGACTTAGGTTTCGCGGCAGATAAGCAGTAAGCCAAAAACCAGCAGCCTCTAACCTGCATAAAACCCCTCAGCTGTTTAGCCGAGGGGTTTCGCTTAACCAGAGGAGCTGGAAATGGAGTTTTCTTTACTGCATTCTTCCTGCGATATCGATGACGACCTGTCCTTCGAAGACATACGCATCATAGCCGCTGACTACCATACGGAAGAAGGTCAAGGGAACATAGGTCTGTCCGCCGATGAGTTCAGGAGCAGCGCCGAGTTCGATGGGAGCCATTCTGCCGACTGTGTAGTAATCTCTGCCGATGAAGCAGTTGATCGCCACGCCCAGGCGGATACCCTGGATCACATCATCCCACTTGACCTCGAAGCCCAGAGCTTCGGCGATGGCACGCAAGGGAACCATTACCTCACCACCCATGATGATGGGAGCAGAAGCTTCGATGATCTCGTCCAAGACTACGATTTCGCCATTTAGGAGGGTGAACGAAGCTAGTTCTTCGGGGCTGAGCTGATGAATAGGGGGTACGGCTGTTACTACTGTGCCGCCAAAGAGGCCTTCCAGTTCGCCGGGTTGAAACTGATAGATAGGATGGGCAGGGGTCTCATAGAGGATGACGATCTGCTCGGGAGTCGTCTGGGGGGGCAGGCTACGGGTGCTGATGGAGTAGGAGACGATCAGGTTACGACCATCGAGGAGTTCTGCCAGGGTCTGACCCTCGACTAAACGCTCTCTGGCATCGGTGCCATCTTCGAAGATGATGATGCAGTCGTCGTTGACATGAATTACCAGTTCGCCGTCTCTGCTGATCATGGTCAATACTCTCTCGGTATTGAGAATGTCAAAACGGTCATTTTTCTCCACTACGGGGAGACCCTGGGCCATAACTATCGTACTCAGACTGAGCACTAACGCCATCACTAAAGCAAATACCTTTTTCATTCTAATCTTCCTTTCGTTATTCCTTGGCAAGTTCGCCTTGCATTGCTTACGTTCTCTTAGACGCCACATCATCAATAAAGTTCCCGGGGTCTAATCTGGTCACATAATGGTCATAAAGACAGCCTTGACCATATGGTCCCGACAACGTTATAATGCGTTGGATCACATAAGTACATCCGTAAATGGGAAGGGTCTATACGATGAGCGTCATCCTCGAAGCCAGAGATATTACCAAGGACTATATCATGGGCGAAGTAACAGTCTCCGCCGTCAAAAAGATCAGCTTCGAGTTGTATGAAGGTGAGTTCGTCGTCATCCTCGGCCCCAGCGGATCGGGCAAGAGCACCATACTAAATATTATCGGCGGAATCGACACGGTTACCTCCGGAGAAGTCTTCTACCGAGGCCAGGCTATGCATGCGGCAACGGAGAAGAATCTGACCTCCTATCGACGTAACTCCATCGGTTTCGTCTTTCAGTTTTATAATCTTATTCCCAACCTGACCGCCAGGGAGAACATCGCTCTGGCTGCTGAACTCTCACCTCAGCCAATTCCGCCCGATGAACTCCTGGAACGCATAGGGCTTAAAGATCGCGCCGATCACTTTCCCTCCAAGTTGTCCGGAGGAGAACAGCAACGCATCGCTATCGCTCGTGCCGTAGCCAAAAATCCCGACCTGCTCCTTTGTGACGAACCGACGGGCGCCCTGGATTTCACTACCGGGATCCAGGTTCTACGCATCCTTAAGGATTTCAACATTCAGTATGGTAAGACGGTAGTCATCATCACTCATAATGCCGGCATCGCCAATATCGCCAACCGTGTCTTCTATATCCGGGACGGGCTCATCGACCGCCTGGTTATCAACGAGAAACCGGCATCTCCGGAAGAGGTGAGCTGGTGATCGCCCTCCTGCTGCGCAAGATTCTGCGTTCCATGTGGGAGAGTCGCCGGGCTTATCTGGCTTGTGTCATCGTCATCGGCATCGGCATCATGATCTTCATTGCACTCTCCAGTGTTTCCATCAGCCTGCGAAATGCCGTCAACATTTTCTATGACGATTGTCGCCTGGCTGATGTCTTCGCCGGAGTAAGAGCGATGCCTCGCAGCAGTGTCAGCGCCTTGGAGAGAGTCGAAGGAGTCGATCTCGCCGCCCCACGCCTGGCTCTCGACGTCAGAGTCCTCACTGAGCGCAGTGATAAAGTGGTCACCCTGCGCTTGATGGGTAGTCTACCAGACCAGGAAGTAGCTTTAAACGATTATATCCATATCGGCTCTCCCATCAGGGATCTGCAGGACATCCTCTTAGATCCCGATTTCATCGAGGCTCATCACTTAGCCATCGGAGACACCCTGGAGACGATCATCGGGGGGGCCCGCACCTATTTTCGCATCTGCGGTATCGTCCAGAGTCCGGAGTATATCTATATCATCCCCAGCGCCAAAACCATTTTGCCCGATTCCGAGAGCTTCGGTTACGCCTTCGTCCACAATCTGACTCTGGAAACCACCAGTGGCAATGTGGGCTTAATCAACGAGCTGGGTTTCTCCCTGCAGGATGGCTATAGTTTCATCGATATCAAAGACGAACTGGAGGGCGCGCTGAAACCCTATGGCCTGGTCTCTCTTTATGAACGCAAGGATCAGGTCAGTTATATGATGACCGACATCGAGTTGAAGACTGTCGCCGCCGTCTCCCGTATCATGCCAACCTTCTTTCTGAGTATCGCCAGTGCGGTGCTTTATATCATGCTACGACGCATCGTCGAACAGGAGCGGGTGATCATCGGCACCCTCAAGGCCTTTGGCTTTGCCGACCGGATCATCCTCGCCTGTTATATCCTTTATGGGACCATCTGTGGCCTGTTTGGCGGCCTATTCGGCGCCATCCTTAGTTTTCCCATGTCACGCCTCTACTACTATATGCTGCTACTGTTTTATAATATCCCCGAAGTAGCCATGCACATCAACCCTCTCTTCTTCTTCCAGGGTATCCTCCTCTCCATCGGCATCTCTTCAATTGCCGCCTTCTTCGGAGTGCGGGGGGTACTCCATCTGCGACCAGCGGAATCCATGCGCCCGGCAGCTCCGACTTCGATCAAAGAAAGCTTTCTGGATCGCAGCCGCCTGCTGAAAGCCGCTCTCACCTCCCGGGGCATGATGTCCTTTCGCTATCTGCGCCGCAACAAGGTGCGAGCCGGTTTCATCATGCTGAGCATGGCTCTCTGTAGCGCCATGATGACCGTAGTCTTTTCCATGAATCTGATGATCGACCAGATTATGCTGGCCCAGATGGAGCGTGCTCAGGTCTATGATTACCAGATCTCTCTGCATCGTCCCACCGGATATACGGCGGTGGTCAACAGCATCGGGAGCTTGGAGGGTGTACGGGAGGCGGAGGGTATCTTCGAACTGCCAACTGCTCTAATCTACGAAAATGTTCGCAAAGGGGTCATGCTCATCGGAGTGCCTGAGGGATCCCAGCTTTACCATATAATAGATGATGATTACCGTCGCTATCTGCCACCTCAGAATGGTTTGTTGCTCAACCAGGGTCTGGCCGACAAGCTGGGAATCAAAGAGGGCGACCTGTTGGAGCTGGATAGCCCCCTGCTCAGTGAAAGCATCTACCTGCCGGTCATCAGGATTATCTCCCAGCCTTTCGGCAACAGTGGCTACATGGAGCTGAATGCCCTCTGTCAGCGTATCGGCATCGACAGCGCAGCGACCACCATCGTCTTTAATGCCGATCCCTCCGAGAAGGCTGCGATGATCGTCGAACTCTTAGACGCCAGGAATGTAGCGGTTTTCGAGGATAAGGCAGGTATCCTCCAGGGCTATAAGGATATGATGGCTCCTTTTCGCTTCCTCTTCATCGTCTTCA
>WRDA01000112.1 GCA_009783675.1 Symbiobacteriaceae bacterium
AGACGGCTTTGTTGTAATCGATGTGGAGACTACTGGGCTAAACTCGGATGAGCACGTAATAATCGAGATTGGAGCACTAAAGGTAGTAAACGGGGAGGTTGCGGACTCATTTCAGAGTTTGATCAAAGTTCCCGACAGGATCCCAGCGAGTATTACCAGTCTTACAGGTATTTCTGATGATATGATCAATGCTCAGGGAAGACCAATCGATGTTGTTGTGGGCGAGTTTCTTAGCTTCGTTGGTGACTTTCCACTCGTCGCTCACAATATCAGGTTCGACATCGATTTTCTCAATGCTGCATGCAACCGGCTTGGACTTAAAGCGATCACAAATCGCTGTATTGATACTCTATCACTATCAAGGCGCCTAATCCCTGGTCTTCCTAACTACAAGCTCGAATCCTTGACTGAGCATCTCTCGATTGAAGCTGAGGAGTCCCATAGGGGCTTTAGTGACTGTATTGCCGTAAGTGAGTTGTATCTAAAGTTAATGAAAATGATGGATCCAGATTCTGAAAGCCAGACTACATAAGGGTTTTCTAAGTATAGTCCCCGCATGCGCGGGGGTGATCCCAGGTCATCTGGTCATTCACATCCAGCTCGCGTATAGTCCCCGCATGCGCGGGGGTGATCCGGGTATCGAGGTAGCTCATGCAGAGTATATCTCATAGTCCCCGCATGCGCGGGGGTGATCCGTCGGCGTGCCTATATAGGCACACACGTGCCGCATAGTCCCCGCATGCGCGGGGGTGATCCGAAAAATGTTGTCGGAGAGGAGGATATTTGCATATAGTCCCCGCATGCGCGGGGGTGTAAACGGTCAAGTAAAATACAGCATTTGGCGGCGCGGACAAAAAGTTGGACATTTATCATTTGTTATCGGTTGACGCGGAGTTATCTCTTCCGGCCTGCAATATCGAGAAATGTTTTATGCCGCGAAAGGTCTTGGTGCGAGCGTGCGCTGTGTTAGGCTGCGTGCCAGGCCACAAAGGAGCCGAAGGCGAGATGGCGTGGCGCGTGGCCTGTAAACACAGGGCACGGAGGCTCGCATCAAGACACCGTGGAATAAACATTTCTCAGCCTGTATAAGCTATTCCAGAATTCGCCTTATATGTTGAACTCAAGCCGATGCTTTGCCTGTAATTAAGTGGGCTCATCCCTCCGAGAGACACTTTTATACGCTCCCGATTATACCACTTCACATATGCATCAAGCTCATCAATGAACTCACCCAGAGAAACATCTTGCCACGATTCGAAATAAAACATCTCGTTCTTAACTCTACCGAAGAAGCCTTCGCATGCAGCATTGTCTGGCGTGCACCCCTTTTTTGACATCGACCTGGTAAGACCAGCGCTTTGCATACGTTCTATCCAGCCAGGCCATCGGTAGTGTGCCCCTCTGTCGCTGTGCAAGATGGGATGCTCTCCGTCCGTAAGGCTGCTGATAGCAACATCAAGCATTTCGTTAACCAGATCTGCATTTGGGCTGGTGCCTATTGTCCAACTTACTACCATACCATCGTAGCAGTCGATAATCGGTGAAAGAAAGACTTTTCCCGAAGGTAAACCGAATTCTGTCAGGTCGGTGACCCATTTTTGGTTGGGGGCATTTGCATGGAAGTCGCGATCTATCAGGTTTTCTACAGCGGGGCTGATTTCTCCCATGTATGAGCTATAACTGCGTCGTCTCTTAAAGGGAACCACTAGTTGTTCTTCCCGCATAAGGCGTCGAATCACCTTTTCGGAAACTACCAACCCTCCACTTCTTATTACGGCGTGTATGCGCCTGTAGCCGTATCTTTTCTTATTATTGAGAAATATCTGTTTGACTTCTTCTCGCAGTGTTGCGTGTTTATCAGAACGTTTTAAGGCTGCGAATTGATAATAATAACTGCTTTTAGGAATAGAGAGCGTTTTCAGAAGCTCACGCAGTGAATACTCATTTCTCAGGGCACCGATCAGGATCGCCTTCTCCCGGTTTGTCAGCTCTTGGTAATCGGTGCCCTGGTCTTTTTTTAATAGTTCTGACGCCATTCGCAAAATATCAAGTTCCATCTGTTGACGGTATACCTGCTGTTTGAGAGATTCCAGTTCAGCCAGTAATAGATCCCTGTCATCGGGAAGTGGTGGCTCTTGTCTCTTGCTAATCCTTCCAACGCCCTTCGTTTTCAGCAAAGATTTACGCCATTTATACAGGCTATACCTGCTTACACCATGTTTAGCAGCGATCACCGAGGCTGGTCCTTGGCGTGTGCATAAATCAATTACTGCATCCTTCTTCTGTTCCGGAGTTAATTGTACCACGCTTCCGCTTTTATTGCGAGGATTTTGTGCTTCGGGAGCCAATTCACGGATCCAACCTCTAAGAACCGCACGTGCTGGGTAACCTAAGACTTTTGCTGTCTGGGTTATGTTACGACCATGCTCCAAATAATAGTTAACAGCAGCCTCTTTCTGAGACTGACTGTATTTGGGTTTCTTCAGATATTGCTTGTGTAGACCCCCTGCTTCCAGATACTCGCAGTACCACTGGTGAAGTGTTCTTCTTCCCGGGTACCCAAGCTCGCGAACAGTGACGGTTGCACGCTTTCCATATTTTATATAGAGATTTACTGCTCTCATTCTGTCTTCATATGAATACAAGGACGCTTACCTGCCTTTCCTGTCCAGGTTTTCGTCCTCACCCCCAAAATGGCCATTAGGAATCCAGCGAAAACGGCCACCGAATCCAGCACCTTTTCGGCGAAGTAATGAGAGTGCCAACAGCACGAACATAACGCCGGGAGGAGAAAGAATGAAGAGGTGGCAAATGTACTATAACATCCACAGCATGTTTAACGAAGGTTACAGTAGGAGGCAGATAGCAGCCAGATTACAGCTTGACTTTAGGACAGTAAGCAAGTATCTGTCGCTATCACCGGAAGAGTTCGATGAACAGATTCTCAAACGAGAAAGGCAAAGCGATCTGGAGCTGTATGCAACAACAGTTCTCGATTGGCTGAAAAGAGACCCAGACTTATCATCAGCTCAGGTGCTGGACCGTCTGAAGGAACACTATGAGGTGACCTCCGCTGGTCGCACCGTAAGACGCTTCGTCTCTGCTTTACGCAAGAAGCACAACATTCCTAAAGTAAGAACCGAAAACATACGTCAGTATAGTGCCATCCCTGACCCACCAATGGGTAGACAGGTGCAGGTGGACATTGGGATCACCTGGGTATCTGAGACCACGAACAGAAAGAGCATCAAGCTTTACTGCGTGGCGATGGTATTCTCCCATTCCAGATACAAATGGGGACGCTGGTATGACAGACCTCTCCGTACATCCGACTTTGTGGAGGCTTTGGAAATAGGGTTTGAGTTCTTCGGCGGGATGCCAAAGGAGATCGTTGTCGATCAGGATAGATTGCTGGCAGTGGACGAAAACTTTGGCGAAGTCATCTTCACCAGGGAGTTCGAGCAATTCCGGTTAAGCAGCGGCTTAGAAGTCTATCTCTGCCGTAAAAACGACCCGGAAACGAAGGGTCGGGCGGAGGCAGTGGTCAAGTATTTCAAGAGAAGCTTTGCCAGAAAGCGAAGCTTCGACGGTATCGAAGCCTGGAACGAGAGTTTCGAGGATTGGCTATATCGCACCGGTAATGCCAAAGAGCATGGCACGACAAAAAAGATACCGGCAGAGGTCTTTGCACAAGAAAGACTATTACTCAAGCCGGTACCCTCAACAAATAGAGTTCACACGAACAGTGTAACACGCATTGTGCACAAAAACAATACCATTTTCTACCAAGGCAATCGTTACAGCCTGCCTTTGGGAACATATATGCCAGGGATGATGGTATCTCTGGTTTTGGCGGAAGAACGATTAATCATCAAAGATGAGTTTGGAGACCGCATCCTTGCTGAGCACCAGCTATCCACGGGTAAGGGGGAGCTGGTCAGCAACAACCATCACCTCAGGGATATGTCGCAAAAGTTAGATGAGCTACAGCAGGTATTGTGGGAGCGTTTCAATGGCAGTGAAGATGCATGGATATTCCTGTCCAGGATAAGAAACTTAAGACCACGCTATTACCGGGATCAGTGCGCTATGTTACTGAAGACCACTGATGTATATGACCTTGACACAATCGACAAGGCACTGAGTTACTGCATGACCCACAGCTTATTTAGCGCAGTGGAATTTTCCAATGCAGCCAGCTATTTTGCAGGTAGCCAGAAGCAGATGATGGCTGCGATAGAATCCAATCCCAAAGTGGTTTTCCTGCCTACAGCTGCAGCCGTTTCACGAAAGAGAGACTTGGCTGTATACGAAAGGGTAGTCAAAGGGGGTGAACAAAGATGACCCTCTTGGCTGAAGTTAGCGATCAGTTGCAATCTCTGAATATGAAGCATGCGTCACGAGCTTTATCAGACCTGCTGGAGCAGTCTCAAAAAGAGGATTGGAGCAACCTTCGTATGCTGGGGGCGTTACTCCGCGCAGAGCGTAACGGACGCGATGACAAGTCCAGATTAAAGCGCATGAAGGATGCCGGATTTCCCTATATGGCAACTATTGAAGGGTTTGACTTCGGCTTCCAGAGAAGCATATCTAAAAAGCATATGATGCAGCTTAAGGAACTAACATGGCTGGAGAATGCATTTAACTTACTCTTTATCGGTCCACCCGGGGTAGGTAAAACCCATCTGGCAGTGGCATTGGGTATAGCAGCTGTCGATGTTGGCTACAAGGTGACCTTCATCCACATGGAAAGACTGGTTAATGCCTTAAGAACCCGGGAGATATCCTCAAAAAGTAGGCAAATGCTCAAGCGGCTGCTGCAAGTTGACTTGGTTATCATCGACGAGATAGGCTTTCAGCCCATGAGCAGAGTAGAGGCAAATGACCTGTTTTGCATCATCTCTCAGCTTTATCAGCAGTCGTCGATCATTATTACTTCCAACAAAGGAGTAACCGAGTGGGGTGAGTTTCTGGGAGAGCCGGCAGTAGCCGCATCCATGCTGGATAGGCTGCTGCATAAATGCGAAGTATTCGACATGGATGGAGACAGTTACAGGCTTGCACACCGAGAGCGAATTCTTAGCTGATCTTTCTCTTTCCCGCTGTTTATGATGCAGGTGCCATAATCACCCTGTATCATAAACAGCAGCACCTTGGCTCTAACCCAGTATCATTGCAAATTGTATTTATCTCAACATGATCCCCCAGGAAGCACTATTAAATGGGTGGCTTGGTGCTGTATTTTAAGCCGCCAAATGCTGTATTTTACTTGACCGTTTACATCTACTGATCCATGTGATAAAATAGCCATGCTCGGTTCCTCCTTGTGTGGCAATAGTGGGTTGTTTGCACTATCATTATACCACACAATGCGGTTTACCGGGCGTTTCTAACGCTTTTATCGC
>WRDA01000113.1 GCA_009783675.1 Symbiobacteriaceae bacterium
GCTACTCCTCTGGTGAAGGCAAAGAGATCACCAATATTTGCCGGTGAGGTTACAGCAGCGATGAAGGTGTTTTGATCCTCTGCGTAGCTTAAACCATAGATAACATCAGGGATAGCTATTATCTCCTCTGGTTGACCACCGTTGCTGGAAACGCGATAAATGACGGTGGAACCACCCCGAGCAACAACGAAGTACAACCATTTATCATCCGCAGACCACAGAGGCTTAGGCAAATTCCCGGAGACCATATCGCCTCCTATGCCACTGCCAACGGACAGATCGAAACTGTGAAGCAGTTGAGTTGGAGAGCCTCCACTGGCAGGCAGGGTCCACAACTTGGTATGGGTCGCTCCCCGGTACTCCCCCTGATGCCCGAAGCAGGCTATACGCATGCCGTGGTTGCTGTAGCAGGGAGTAGACCAGCTACCACTGCCATCAGAGAGGGTCCTGATCTCACCACTCTCCAGGGTTAGTTCGTATATTTCGTTGTGACTACAGTAATCAGCATCGGCAAAGCGCTTCCCCGTAAAAATAATTTTGCTGCTGTCTTTCGCCCAGGCGGGACTGTCCTGATCGTAGTCGCCATCAGTAAGTTGCTTGACCTCACCGTCACAGGCATCGATCAGGAAGATATGGCTGCGTCTGTCACCATGATACCCCTCGCCATTCATTTTATAGTGGAGGCGGGTAATTACCTTAACATCGCTCTGCTCTTCGTCTCTAAGCTCATCGCTGGGTCCCAGGCGACCAGTTGCTAATAGATGCTTGCCATCCGGGGACCAGACGATACCTCCCAGAGGGCGTTTGAACTTCGTTAGTTGCTGAGCTTCTCCGCCAGATGCAGAGATGATCCAGATTTGGTTTGAGCCGGACCGATTGGAAATGAAAGCAACTTTTAATCCACAGGGAGACCAGCGAGGGGAGGAGTCTGATTTTAAGCCGGAAGAGAAGGGAGAGGTTAAGCCAGAGGCAAGATCGACGATCATTATCTGACTGCGATACTTTGTCTTGTCATCGGGGTCGACCATTTTTTGAACATACAAGACTTTGTGGCCATCAGGGGAAATTTGGGGATCGTTGATCCACTTCATCCGATACAGATCCTCAATAGTTATAGGTCTTTTTTCTGACACGCATATACCTCCTTGTCATGATTTGTATGTAACCTTATACTTTATCCTAATACTTCGGCAAAGGCAGGGAAAAACCTGCCGGGCAGCAGGAATAACATAAGCGGAAGGCTCCTGAGGAGCTTTCCATTGAAGTGAAAATATGGTATAATCTCAATCTGATTTAAAGGAAAGCAGGCTTTGTATGACGCAGTTTCAACTGGTAGCCGATTTCAAACCTCGGGGAGATCAACCAGCGGCTATAGCTCAGCTCACCGAGGGGATCCGACAGGATCTGCGGGAGCAGACTCTGCTGGGGATTACAGGATCTGGTAAAACATATACCATAGCCAATGTAATCGCTGAAGTTCAGCGTCCTACCCTGGTTCTGGCGCATAATAAAATCCTGGCTGCCCAGTTGTGCAGCGAGTTTAAGGAGTTCTTTCCCCATAATGCGGTGGAGTATTTCGTCAGTTACTACGATTATTATCAGCCGGAAGCTTACATTCCATCTACGGACACCTACATCGAGAAAGACAGTCAGATAAACGAAGAGATCGACAAACTGCGTCACGCAGCTACCAGTGCTCTGTTTAGCCGCCGTGATGTTATCATAGTCGCTTCTGTCTCCTGTATCTACGGATTAGGCTCTCCTGCAGAGTATCTCCAATTGCATCTGGCATTGGAAGTTGGCCAGAGGGTGGAACGCGACGACCTCTTGAGGCGTTTGGTAGCCATTCAGTATCAGCGTAACGAAATCGATTTTCAAAGAGCACGTTTCAGAGTACGTGGTGATGTTTTGGAAGTGATCCCGGCCAATACTTCAGATATAGCTTATCGCATCGAATTGTTTGGCGATGAAATAGAGCGTATATCAGAAGTAAGCGTAATCACTGGAGAGATACTGGCTCAGCCTGGAAGAGTAGATATTTATCCGGCTAGTCACTATGTCACTTCCCCTGATAATATAAAACGGGCGATTAAGGAGATCGAACAGGAGCTAGAAGAAAGGGTTGCTTGGTTTCGTGAGCAGGATCTCCTGGTGGAAGCTCAGCGTCTGCGACAGCGTACGGAATATGATCTGGAATTATTGATGGAAATGGGTTTTTGTAAGGGGATCGAGAATTATTCCCGACCTATCAGTGGCAGAATGCCTGGCTCAGCCCCGGATGTGCTACTGGACTATTTTCCCAATGATTTTCTGTTGGTTGTCGATGAGTCTCATGTAACCTTACCCCAGGTCAGGGGAATGTACGCCGGGGATCGTTCGCGCAAGGAGATGTTGGTTAACTATGGTTTTCGTCTGCCTTCAGCCTTCGATAACCGCCCCCTGAGTTTTGAAGAGTTCCGCCAACGACTCAATCAGATTATCTATGTATCGGCGACCCCAGCCGATTACGAACTACAAAACAGTACCAGAAAAGTAGAGATGATCATCCGCCCTACCGGTCTCATCGATCCTCAGATCGATGTGAGGCCAACCAATGGGCAAATCGATGACCTCTATCAGGAGATTAATCGACGTGCTGAACTGCGGGAACGGGTTTTGGTTACTACTCTAACCAAGAGGATGGCTGAGGATCTCACAGGTTACCTGAAGAACCTTGGTGTCAGAGTACGTTACATGCATCATGATATCGAGGCCCTCGAACGCATGGAAATTCTGCGAGATTTACGTCTTGGTGTTTTCGATGTTCTCATTGGGATCAACCTCTTACGTGAGGGTCTTGACTTACCTGAGGTATCCCTGGTGGTTATCCTTGATGCTGACAAAGAAGGTTTTCTGCGTTCCGATCGTTCATTGATTCAAACTATAGGTAGAGCTGCTCGTAACGCTTCAGGGAGAGTCATCATGTATGCGGATAATATGACCAATTCAATGGAGCGAGCGATCTCCGAGACGAATCGACGGCGCAGCATGCAAATGGCTTACAATGAAGAGCATGGTATCATTCCCCAATCGATCCAAAAGAGTGTCAGGAGTGTGATCGATACAATCGTCAGGGAAGAGACTGATCGCCAGCAATTATCGGCAGCTCAGGTCACCAAGATGAAGAGCCATGAGTACAAGGAGCTGGTGTCTCAGATCGAGAGAGAGATGCGAGAAGCTGCCAAGTCTTTGGAGTTCGAACACGCTGCTGAACTCAGAGATCTCCTGTTAGAGATAAAACTGGCGCGCGGCGTATAAATGCCGGACTGTGGCAGACAGCGCATTTATTCTTGCAGTTTTTATGTTTTGCTGCTATAATAGCTCGCATCACAGGGGGCTGCGTCGCGCTGAAGGAGGGAACACATGCCTAAAGACAAGAAGCAAATTCCTGCGGGGACTGCATTTTTGGTTTCCGCTCTGATGATATATCCTGCATTTTCGGCAATCAGCGTTGACCTTGATCGTCAGGTTATGCGCTTCGACTTCCAGTTTTCCCTGGAGGATAACAGCCTCGCGGACTGCGAAGCATTGGTACTCAATGTAGAGAGAGGTCTCCGCTTCGCTCACCAGTTGATGAATGTGAAAGCATCTCTCACTAACCTGACTCATAATGCTACGGACAGGGTTTTTGTAGCTACATGGGAAAGGGATATGGAGAGCCTTTCAGAGCAGGAAGTAGATGTTGTTCACGAACTGCTACTGGATTTCTACGAAGACCATGATATAGAAATTGATGAGAGTATACTAGATGGAGAGCAGTTCTATCATTTCGAACGCGTCTTCGACGAGCTGTTCCATCGTGTCCAGGAGATGGATAACTCAGTCCGTTTGCGTGCATATCGCGATAGCGGCATGATCTATGTTCACAGTTTGCCTCTCACGGAAGGGTCCTCAGGGAGTTAAGGCCATGAGGTTGTTAGCCATAGGCGATGTTTTTGGAGCTCCTGGCAGGAATGCGGTGAGAGAACTGCTACCCCGCATAAAGCGTGAACTCCAGCCTGATTTCATCATCGCTAACGCAGAGAACTCCGCACATGGTTTTGGTATTACACGCAAGGCAGCGGAGGATCTTTTCAATGCTGGCATCGATGTTCTTACCGGAGGAAACCATATCTTCGATAATGCAGAGGTCTATCAGTTCATCGATAAAGAACGGCGCCTGGTTCGCCCGGCTAACTACCCGCCCCAAACTCCTGGAATTGGTTGGACTGTGCAGACTGTTGGTGCAAAGGGCTTGCAAATCGCAGTAATATCCCTCATGGGACGCGCTTTCATGACCGCTCATCTCGATTGTCCGATCAGAACTCTAGAGAGTATCCTAAAAGAAATCCCGGCGGATATTTATTTACGTGTGGTCGACTTTCATGGAGAAGCCACCTCTGAAAAACAGATAATAGCCAGGTATTTCGATGGTGCCCTCTCCCTGTTTTGGGGCACTCATACTCATGTTGTGACCGCTGACGAGTGTGTCCTTCCGCTGGGAACCGCTTATATTAGTGATATCGGGATGACGGGAGTGGCCGAGTCTGTCCTGGGTATGCGTATTGATCTGGCTACCGAAAGGATGTTGACTTCCCGACCGCTGCGTCTCGAACCTGCTGATGGGAAGGCCACTCTACACGGGATTATAGTAGAAATAAACGAGACAAACGGTAGGGGCGAGAGCATACAGCGTATCAAATATTAATGTTCTCTGCGAAAGTAATGAAGGAATATAGGGAATCACGTTGAATTACAAGTAGTGCACAAGGGTGGCGTAGAAGGGAGTGTCGATCATGGATGTTCTAAAAGTTTCAGCTAAATCCAATCCTAATTCAGTAGCAGGAGCACTAGCAGGGGTTATTCGCGAAAAAGGATCGGCTGAGTTGCAGGCTATCGGCGCTGGAGCTATCAATCAGGCGGTGAAGGCGGTTGCCATCGCCCGGGGTTTTGTTGCTCCCAGTGGATTGGACCTGGTATGCATTCCAGCTTTTACAGAGATTGAAATCGATGGTGATGAACGCACTGCGATCAAACTGATCGTCGAGCCGCGTTAGTAGCCTCATAATTCATCTGTCTGAGATATGTCATGAAAAATGGGTTGCTTAGCGGAATTACCGCAAGCAACCCTTTTTGCTGCTATGGTATTCTGGGTAAAGTAGCCTATACCTTCACTTTGTCGTAGCAGCCAAGGACATTGCGTATTTTATGGCTTACCATATCCTTTATAGCTGTTCTGGCTACCCCAAGATAGAGGCGTGGATCGAACTCGGCGGGATTCTCCGCAAAGTAGCGTCGAATAGTAGCAGTCATCGCCATACGAAGATCGGTATCGATGTTGATTTTGCA
>WRDA01000114.1 GCA_009783675.1 Symbiobacteriaceae bacterium
AAAGCCGTAGCTAGAGCTTTCCGTCCGGAAGTGATGGGGGTCATTTTCTGGTTCTTCGGCAGCTTAAAGGTCATGAACAACAGAGCGCCTGGCTGAAGATGCTGAGCCGCCTGAAGGCAAATCTCCACCGATTCCCCCACTTCCAGCCGCATGTCGTTGAGGAGCAGATCGGCGCCACCCTGATAATCCTGCAGAAACTGCTGGGCTGTACCCCGGAAATGCTGTAAGCCGACATGCTGACGCAGGGAAGCGGCCATCTCCCCAGGATCGATGGCGATGACCCGCAAACCACGATCCAGGCATACCTTACTCCATCCGCCCGGAGCTGCTCCCAGGTCCAGGGCGAGTCCTCCCGCTGGCAGCTGAAGCCCAAAATGATCCAGAGCTTCCAGTAATTTGAATTCAGCCCTGCTGACTGTATCCTCCCGCACGGCATAGGTTACCCTGCCGGCAAACCAGCTGCTGATATTCTGCCAAGCTAGGGAAAGACCGATATAGAGCTGTCCCTCGCTATGATAGATGGTAATAATCTGTTCGGGATGACGCATATTCTGCACGAAGCCCTGTGCCAGAAGGTACTCCCGCACCTCTTTGCGGGGATCCTCGTCCAGACCCTGCCCCTGAGCTCTGCCAAACTGGACACTGAAGGAACTATCCCTCTCCAGGCGCAAAGAGATGGTCGACAGTGCTTCCGTCAGTGAAAGCATTTCGCATCCTGGGCCTTCTGCAGAGGATGCTCTGCGTTGCCCGCCCCAGGGAACAGTATACTCCCAGGGGAAGAGATGTAACAGAAAGATGAGGGGTCTAGTAGCCAGTACAGCAGCGATTTCGCTGAAGCTATCCTTACTGCTGAGAACGCCAAGCCCAGGTGCAAGCCAATGCATAAAACGCAGATCCAACCCCCTGCGGTGCAGCTCATTTAGACAGAGGTCTGCGCTTTCCGGTTTACAGGAAAAGATGATGCTGCAGCGCGACAGGAAAACCACCTCTTATGAATCTCATATATTGTTCAGCTGGAGCCTGAACTGCTTACCACTTATACTTCCCCTTAGGCAAACCTCAAAGGAACTATGTGTGGATAGCTATCTCTTATTTTCGACCCAGGGAAGGGGATTTCCTTGAAATGACAACATAATGGTTAAACTGTGTTTACCACGAGGCAAGAGAGCTGTATGCATCCAGAAAGGAAAAAAGCTCCTCTTCAGGGAATATGGCGTTATATTAATCTCGCAGTGGCTGATCTCTTCATAAATCCAAAACAGGAGGTAATGAATTGAAGAAAATAGCATATCTGGTCCTGGCTCTCCTCCTCTGCTGCAGTGTTCTGAGCACTGACGCTCCTTCTCTAGCAGCAGCGGGCAACGAGATCCAAGTTGCATTCGGTGATTCCCACGCCATGATTCTCGACGCTGGTGGTTCCCTCTGGGTTTGGGGAGACAACTCCTTCGGACAACTGGGAACCGGCAAACAAACCATTAACGGCACATGGGAAGACGATACCATGTATCAGATTTTAGAAGACCATGATGAGCAATCTCCCATCAAACTCCTCTCCAACATCGTCGCCATCGCTGCCGGATATGACTTCTCCATGGCCTTGAACTCCCAGGGTGAGCTCTTCACCTGGGGTAACAACGACCAGGGTCAGCTCGGTAACGGCACGACCACAGGCGTTCTTACACCGACAAAGATCATGGATAATGTCAGAGCTATTGATGCTTACGCTTCAGCTGCTCTGGCGATCACCAAGGACAACGCAGTTTGGATCTGGGGTGCCACAGCCACCGAGATCAACTGGGGCGGTGCTTCCGAAGGACTCGATTATGGCTACCTAACCACTCCGACCAAGTTCATCGAAAACATAAAGAAAGCACAAGTTGGCGACAGATCCTTATTTTTCTTAGACTTCAGCGGTGATTTCTACGGTGTGGGGAGGATTACCTACCTGGGCGTGCCATACTCAGTGATAACCTCTGAAGATATCTATGGTGTCAACCAGATTATCCATGAACCCATGTTGCTGATGGAAGGGTTGACAGACTTCGCTTGCAGCGGACAGCAGATCTTCGCCCTGACCAACACAGCTCAGCTCTACGGCTGGGGCGCCAATGGGACGACCGGACTGGTAGGCAGCGATAGTAACAGTTTCTGGATATATGTTCCCGAACTCATCAGCAACGACGTGAAGCAGGTCATCAGAGGCGGAATGCTGATTAAGAGCGACGACAGCCTTTGGGTGTGGGGAGATATAGTCAGCACAATCGCCTTTCGCATTTTCAGGGATGGACAGTCCTTAAATGTCGGCGGATCTGTCCTGGATACCATCATGGAATATGGTAATAAACCCCTTAAACTCCTGGACAACATCCAAACTGCTACAGGTAATAATTGGTCTCGAATGGCTGTGGACAGTGATGGCCAGCTCTATACCTGGGGAAGTAACCAGGATGGCCTGCTGGGAAATGGCAAGAAAACCATCGTGGAAGTGGAAGTCATTATCTCACCGGATGAAGAGTACGCTCAGGAAATCTATCATATCCTACAGGATAATAATGTTTTACAACCCACCATTGTCTTCTCCCTGTCCGCCAACGAGGACCTCCCGCTTACCTCAGATGAATCCATCGTTTTACAAATCGGAAGCACAGAGATTTTTCAGGGCGAGCAGCTCCTGCCTCCACCACCTGTTCCTCCTCAGATCATCAATGGCCGCACCATGCTTCCTTTCCGCTACTTAGTGCAGACTCTCCTGGGAGGTCGCGTGGATTATGATGCCGACTTACGACGCATCACCGCCGAGGTAGCCGGACATGAGTTCATCATGGTAATCGACCAGATGCAGATTGAGATCGATGGTGTGGGATATGATTTTGGCCAGGCACCCATGGTCATCGATGGCTCTACCCTGGTACCCCTACGAGCCTTTGAACTGGTTGTCAGCGAACTAACCTGGGATAACACTACCCAAAGGGTTATTATACGGCCCTGAAGCGGCCCTAAGGGATAACTCGCTCTGCCTATCACCTTAGTAAACGAGCTACCTTCACCCCCAAGCATGATATATACGGTTTTCACCGTTTTTTATGCGCGGTGCAGGGGGTGTGGCTTTCATCCATAATCTTACTAAAGAAGCTCCGCAGACGGTTGCCTGCGGAGCTTCTTTATTTTATTACTCTTGCATTACCTTGTTCATCTCTTCCTGCAGTTCATCGCACCATTGAACGGCGATATAGTAGAGCCTGGTCAAATCCTCGATTTTTATGCGGTTGCCAAGCTCGCTAAGATACTCCTCCAGATCGTCCCAGTCACCATTGATATAACGTTCGCTGAGATCCAGCACCTGCGCCAGAGGACCATCGTCATAGAGCAACGCCTCTTTAACCTGCTCGCTCACTGCCAGATCCTTAAGGATATCATACATGGACATGTTCATAATCGTCTCTCCCAGGGAGAAGAGGCCGACAATGAAGCATTCATCGCTGTTGTAGGAGAAGCGTGGAGCCAGGAGTTCACAAAAACGCGCCGAGATCAAAGCTTTGCGGGTCAGCTCGTCGGGAAGATCCTCGGCGAAATCCTTCATAGCCATCAGATAAAGCCACTTGCGGAAGGAGTTGATCCCCATCAGGACCATGCCCTGACGGATGGTGCCGATGCCGCCCTTACGCACATTGGGAATGACGTAGTTGAGCAGGCGCAGAAACTTGACCATCAGCCCCATATCTTGCATGACTACTCTGGACATATCCGCAAACTCGAAATCGGTCTTGGTGGTTTCGCTCATCAGGCGCATCAGATTGAGTCGCATTGGTGCCAGCTCCGAAGAACGCAGCACGGTAGGTTTGCTGAAAAAATAGCCTTGAAAATACTCATAGCCCCAGGCGAGAGCTTTCTGCATCTCCTCACGGGTCTCCACTTTTTCCGCCAGGAACTTGATCCCCCTGGGAGCGAAAGATTTTACCAGACTTTCAAGTTGTTCGGGTTCAGTCTGCATAAAGTCCATCTTGATGATGTTCGCCTGTTGAATTAAAGGAAGATGACGCTGTGTAAAGACGAAATCGTCCAGAGCAAGGGTATAACCGGCCTGACGCAGTTCGACGCAGCGTTGTACTAAAGCTTCACTGGGGGTGACATCTTCTAAGATCTCGATGACTATGGTTTCGGGAGGAAAGATCGTGGCATAATCGCCTAAGATCATGTCCTCGGTGAAGTTTATATATGCAGGTCTCCCTGCGGTAACAGTCTGCAAACCCATGTTAGTCAGGGCATCGATGATAACACTGGAAGTCGCCTGATTGCCATCGCTGACAACGGCACGATCCTGGGGACCTCCACTGCGATAATTACGGTAAAGCAGCTCGTAGGCGACAACTTCCAGCTTCCGGTTGAAGATTGGCTGTCGCGCCAGCATGATATCCATGGGCTTACCCACTCTCCTAGCTATGATAGGTGAATTATCTATTCGCTCTCATCCTCGCCACTTAACTCCAGAGCAGGGGCTGCACTGGCTACCTTGGCGACGCTGATTACCCTGTCACCTTCTTCGAGACGCATGATCGTTACACCCTGAGAAACCCGGCCAAGTCTCCTGATTGTATCTACCGGCACCCTGATAATGATCCCATTCGTGGTAATCAGCATCACATCGTCGCCCTGACGGACAACACGGATGCCGGCGATATTGCCGGTGCGTTCACTCTTGCGCATCAGCAGAATCCCCTTGCCGCCTCTGCTCTGACCGCGATACTCCTCCAGTGAGGTTCGTTTGCCGTAGCCATTTTCGGTGATCACCAACAAATCGGCTTCATCACCAGCCACCTCCATGGAGATGACTTCATCACCCTCATCGAGGCGAACCCCGATCACTCCGGAAGCGGTCCGCCCCATGGAACGAACATCGTCTTCGGCGAAACGGATCACCTTGCCCTCATGGGTGGCGATAACTATTTCGTCTCCCGGCTTGATCAGGCGCACGGCGATCAGTTCGTCATCATCCCGCAGCTGCAGCGCGATGAGCCCTCCGGATCGCACATTAGTAAAGTATTCTAAAGCAGTCTTTTTAACGATGCCGGTACGGGTACAGAAGAAGAGATACTCACTCTGACGGCTCTCCTCTTCGAAGAAAGCATCGCCAAGCTCCCTGGGTGGCGCCGTCTGCTTACCCTTCACCGCCATTACCGCCGAGACCTTCTCGTCACCGCTGAGTTGCAGCAGGTTGATGAGGTTGGTCCCCTTAGCCTGTCTGCCTGCTTCGGGCAGCTCATGAACCTTACAGGTAAAAGCCTTGCCATGATCGGTAAA
>WRDA01000115.1 GCA_009783675.1 Symbiobacteriaceae bacterium
ACACCGATGCTGATCTCCCCCGGGATAACAACCGGCAGAGTCTTGGTGCTACACTTCTCTACCCATGCCAGACTGATGAAGCTATCAGGTAGGGCACTGGGGAACTCTCCGGCGACTCGTATCCGATAAACATCACTGTCTTCACCAAACATGTCGATGATCAGCTGCACATAGTCGTCAGACACCCTGGGGCTGTCTATCGATGAGACTTTGAATACCTGGTAGAGAGCTCGGTCCTTGTGGTGGCTTTCATAGAAAAAGCCACTGAGTTGTGTGGGGTTACCACACATCAGCAGCTTTGCACCTGCGGTAGAGAGCGCGCCTAATACCGGCTCGAAGATAGCATCATCCACTCCTGAGGCTTCATCGATGACGTAGAAGACATCATCCGCATGGAAGCCCTGCAGAGCATCTGGTTTACTTGCCGTGCGAGGGACAGCAAACCAGTTCTCGGGATATCCCCGCATGTAGAGTTTCTCGTAGGTCCAGACCAACTCACCCCGAAGGACGGGATTGTTGTACATCCACTTGGCTACTTCAGCCCAGAGAATATCATAGAGCTGATGCTTTGTCGGAGCCGTGCAGGGAACCTTAGGAAAGGCTCTGGTGCAGAGGAACCAAATGATCAGCCAGCTTTGCAAAGCCGACTTACCTATACCATGCCCGCTGCGCACACTAACCAGAGGATTAGCGGCAACTGCCTGCATGATCTCCGCCTGGATCGGATCGGGAGATATACCGATCATCTGCTTGGTAAACTCCACCGGATGACCTGCAAAATAGTGTATCGCTTCTGCAATCATTCCTTGCCTCTTTCGTAAGCGTCAATAATTGCTGAGGCAAAGGAGGATGCTGCATCCTGCTTGTCGCTGAACATCCCTAAGTGCTTGCCGAGGAGTTCCAAGGCTCGATTGGCGCCACGAGAATCAAATTGATATTCACCTGTCGGCACATACTCTTTGCTTGCCCTATCCCATTCCATCACCGGGGTTATCTGCATACAACGTTCGGCCAACTCAACGAAGCGAAGCACTGTCCAATCCGCATCGATACAGAGTCTTTCAGCCTGTTCTTTTTGCAATTCATGCACGCGCGAGCGGATGCTAAGTTTTGCTAATAGCTGAGCTGCTTGGGTACGCGCTGTCTTTTCAGAATATCCTGCACGGATGGCGGCCTGTGTAGCATTGCGATCGATAAGGTATTGCTGGCAGAAATACTCTTGTTTATCATTATCCAGCTTTGGCACAACCAAACCACTTCCTTTTAGGCATTAAACGGCATCAGAGAAGTACCCGCTTAAAGTAAGTTCCCGGAATTAAAGTGAAATGGAAATGAGTATGATATGAGGGTTTACATACGTAATTTTACGTGTTATAATCTCATTCGGAAGAAGGTGAGATAGTGACTTCGCGAGAGCTGAGAAGAAGGCTGATAGCCACAGGGTGGGAAATAAAGCAAGGCGGTAAACACACACTGGCAGTCAATCCGAAGCTCCCTGGAGTTCAGCTCACAATTCCCAGAGGCTCTGGCGATATAGATGCCGGAACTCTGAACAAAATTCTTAAGGACGCCGGGCTGAAATAAGCCCCACCCGCTACGAGGGAATGGATAAAGGAGGCTAGTCATGAAGTATGTATACCCAGCAATTCTACGTCAGGGAGACAATAGCGTAGGTGTTAGCATCCCTGATCTTCCAGGATGTCACACCTATGGAAATGATCTGGCTGATGCACTAATTATGGCAAAGGATGCTGTGGAAATGTGGCTCTGGAGTGCGGAGGACGAAGGAATTCCAATACCTCCTGCGTCAGATAATCTCTCCCCGGGATTGGGCGAAACCTGTACACTTGTCGTCGCTGACACGACAGAGTATCGTAAAGCTAACGACGCCAGAGCAGTAAAGAAAACACTCTCCATTCCATCATGGCTTAACCAGATGGCAGAGAAAGCCAATGCTCCCTTTTCGCAGATTCTTCAGCAAGGTCTTAAGTCTTACTTGAATATCGAATAACGGTTGCTCACCCACACCACTTCCTTTTACTGAACAGGGTATAGAAAAGCACTCACATACCATAGGGGTAGGGAGTGCTTTTCTGCAACATACAACACTGTTTCTTGGGAGGTGCGGCGATCTCTTGATCAAGCATTGCATGATACTATAATACCACATATGAAACCGTCAAAAACCATCACTTTGAAAATTTTTTTTGGGGGTTTCCAGAAGCCGTTGAAGAGCCCTGCTGTGGGCTCTGGTGACACTCGCCTCGCTCAGCTCCAACTGCAGTTGAATGCGTACCCAGGGATATCCTTGCAGGTATCGCATGCGAATAATTACTCGTTCACCAGCTGGTAGCATCTCCAGTGCTTCTTCGATGCGTAGGCGTTCAGCCTTCAACTGGTTATACTTGATGGACAGCAACTCCTCGATGGTGATCATGTGGGTCACCGTATCGCTGAGGTCGCGACGCTTCTTACCACCCTTCTTTGTGGTTACCTGACCCAACACACTGCCTTCAGGACCAACATAGAGCTCTTCCAACTCCTGCCTGAGTTCCTGAATCTCTCGGGTTAAACCCAAATAGTTCTTCAAGTCTTTTTTCGTAACCAAACCCAACCCCATTTCTGCGTATCCTACGGCGATGATGCTGCTTATAAGAGTATGTGTTTCATCTTATCTTGAGCCTGGGGTGATTGATATATGATGTATCTACTGTTCAGCCTTCGGTAGTTTTGCAAGAAGCTCCTTAATGACAGCCAAACACTCCGCTCTGACCATCTCTGCTTCATAACTTTCCAGCTTGCGATCCTCGATACGCTGCACGAACTCTTCGATTTCCTGAAGGGTCATTTTACTCCTCCTCCAACAACTCAGGCGGTTCCGGCAACGGCTGCCAGTGGGTAACTTTGTAGCTGTCGTGAATGTATGTCGCGAAGCCGATACAATACCATCTGTTATCATTCGATAATGCTGCTGAAGCTATTCTACCTTCAACATATATTAGAACTATCTGATCTATCTCCGGCAGCTGATCATCCACATTGATCCAGCTGTTGAAGGTGGGCATGTCTACTATCGTATTAGCTATATCGCGTAATAACCACTCAGCTTTCGACCATCCTTCATGCTCCGCCCTATCGTACTCAGCAATGATCTCTCGAAAGCTCTTAGGTAAAATCCAACGTTGATCCATCAACGCGTCGGCGTCAATCAGTCTCATCCTTCCCCTCCAACTCTGCCAGATGCTTCCAGAACAGCTCTCTGGTATCCATGTCCATCATAGTAAATACCGCCTGCTTAATACGACCCTCATCAAGTTGCTGATCTGGCATTGTATCCAACACCACACCGCTCATTGCTATAAACCTAAGAGACTTAGGACACCAAAACGAGTTACTGGGAGCACTTGGCAGAACTGGAGGTGAATATGTGCAATACGCCTCATCATCGTTAGCCTCCATAAACGCCTTCCGCGCAGCCTGTAGCACATTCTTAGCCTTCATCCCTACCCTCCTCATTTATCTAACAAGAAATCTCCGTGAACACATGCCAGACATAGCCATTAGACATCCTCACGGTGTCCACGTGCTTTTGGCTCGTTGTACGCGTTAACGGTCTGCCTGTTCCATAAATATAAACTTTGATCCGGCATGGAGGCGACACTTCCTCCCCAAGTTCAACCCAGAGCATGAGTTTGCCGTCTTGCTCCCCTGCTGCCAACACCTGCACCGGACTACGCCCCTCAAATGCAGTGATTTCCTGATAGCCGATCATTTCAAGCTCGTACTTGTATATTACCATCCCTACTCCTCCCTCTCATACCTCAGCGTACCCTTGCCATCCAGCCGTGCAGCGAACTCATATATGGTCATAACGTTCTCGTCCTCCCCAACTGAACACCTTAATCTCACCATTTGCATCCAAGCCCTGATCGCAGACAGTGTAATGCCATATATCAGTCAAGTCCACACTCAGCCGTCGTTTTGCCCTTCTACGTCTATACCTCCTCTCCAGCGGCGAATGAGGCTCCTCGCAGAAATCGCACCACCACCATCCACAGAGACGTAGGACCCAACCGAAGATGCTATGCCAAATTGCGTTAATCACTGCTCTGAACCAGAATCCATTATCGACTCCAGAAATCTTCTGTAATCTGGTTTGGAATCGTCGCCGTGCTTTTTCCGGAGATACTGCACCTGAGCATACCTCGCTCGGCAGAGGTCTCTAGTAGCAACTGCGAGATCTAGGTTGATCTTTTCCAACTGCTTGTCGTAAGCCGACTCGATGGATATACCGAAGAAACCCAACATGTCTTGGTAATAACTATGGAGATCCAATACATATCGTTCCATCAACATAGTCAGACGCCCGTCGTAGTCGTCACACATGTCCAGAACGAAATCCGCCATCGCCACGACACATGCTATCGAAGTTGTGACTATTCCTTGATCTTCCTCGCTCATCTTCTCTCCCATCCTCTCTTTTCTAACACGTCTCAGGGTCTTATAACCTCATACTCATCCCAAATAGTGAATTTCCGAACAGACGGATTCCATGCTCTGAAAATAAAGCGCTCACTCATGTTTCCTCTCTCATTGCTCCTTCTCAAAGTGGAAGACGACAGGCTCTTGCGAAATAATTATTACTCCGTGCTTAACAGCGTGTCGGAAGCCTGTATGGTATCCCTGCAGATGCTTTGGGACTATACTAATCATCGCACGAAATGCTGCCAAGTTGTTGCGTCCTTTATAGTGATTACACGACCTACAGGCGGGCAGGAGGTTATCTAAGTCATCTGTACCGCCATCGCTGCAGGGTTCAACATGATCTACCTGCATCTTTTCCAGCGGTAGATCGCAACCACAGTAAGCGCAGTATCCCCCCGTCTATTCCCATACCTCCAACCTTTTTTTGTGGTTTATCATGTTTCTGCCCCAAAATATGCCTTTCTCACCCGTTCTGCTGCGGCTTCGGCTTCAGCCTCGGTTTGATAATAGTTTCCTGCCTCCCACGCATTTTGCGCAAAAGTCGAACCATGCTCTTCGAATGTTGATACCATACCAGTCGGATCAACACACCAGAATACATGGCCAATATCTGCTCGCCAGGGTGATGGTTCTTCCTCGATGACAAATTCGACCAGCGATTCTATTTCTGGATTATGCAGTTTGCGCAGAGTCAAATAGGCTTTGCATATTTCTATAAGACCAGCATCGCCGGTAACAGTTATTTTAGGCATTGTTTAGCTTCCTTTCAATGTTTCCGAAAAATCTGTTTACTTTGG
>WRDA01000116.1 GCA_009783675.1 Symbiobacteriaceae bacterium
AAACCGAGTAGTTATCCGGGATCAGGGGATCATCGTCGCTGATATTCCAGCTAGCCTTCTGACTGATGATGCACCGGTCTATGAGAGAGAAGCCAGGCGTCCCTCCTATCTCGACGAGTTCTGTTCCTCGCAGGCATCTCCTGATGAGCCTGATAACTGGAATGATGCTCTCTTAAGCTTGCTTTCCTCCCCCAACATTTGCTCTAAGAAGTGGATTACCGAGCAGTACGATCATATGATAGGCACATCAACGGTGCAAAAACCCGGAGGCGATGCAGCGGTAATGCGTATCAAGGGCACCAGTAAAGGATTAGCTTTAGCAACAGACTGCAATAGTCGCTTTGTTTACCTGGATCCGTTCCTGGGTGGAGCACATGCAGTCGCCGAAGCAGCCAGGAACATAGTCTGCGTGGGAGCAAAACCTCTGGCAATGACTAACTGCTTAAACTTTGGTAACCCTGAAAAACCGGAAGTGTTTTATACTTTTCGGGAAGCGGTTAAAGGCATGGCAGAAGCCTGTGAAGTGCTGGATACTCCTGTTACCGGAGGTAATGTCTCTTTTTACAATGAGAGTTTCGGACAGGCTATCTTCCCGACCCCTACTGTCGGCATGGTTGGTTTGCTGGAAGATATAAGATGCAATACAACCATGGCATTACCTGGTTTTGAAGCCATCCTGCTCCTTCTGGGGTCTACTGATGACGAGTTGGGAGGGAGCGAATACCTTTATCACTTCAGAGGAGAAGTCAGCGGTAAACCCCCCGGAATAGATCTCAGCAAAGAGAAAAAGCTACAGAATTTTGTCCTGGAAGCTATCCATCAGGGATTGATCGAATCTGCTCATGACTGCTCCGAGGGAGGGATCGCAGTCTCCCTTGCCGAGATGGCAATTGCCGGTCGCAGCGGGTTGGATGTAACCCTCCTGGATAGTCTTTCGGCAGTCTCATCCTGTTTTAGCGAAACTGCTTCCCGTATAATTGTGGCGGTAAAAGAGGAGAACCTTCCTGACCTGCTCTCTTTGGCGAGGAGAGATGAGCAGGAGATGACGCGCCTTGGTTTTTGCCGCGGTTCTCGTTTTCGTCTGTCGCATAATCAACGACAGCTCATCGATCTTACAGTTGCCGACCTTCGGGAGTCATGGGAAGGAGCTTTGGAATGTTATCTGAGATAGCTTATACTCATAATCATCTGCCTGGTGATGCACCTGAGCATGCTTGTGGCATCTTTGGGCTTTGGGCTCCGGGACGTAGTGTAGCTTTAGATACGTACTACGCCCTCGTTACTCTCCAGCACCGAGGACAGGAAAGTGCAGGCATCGTCGTTGCCAATGGCAAGAAGATGGGCATGAAACGCGGAATGGGTCTGGTAAATGATGTCTTTTCTGCAGAGGATCTCTTGGATCTCCAGGGCTATGCGGCAATTGGTCACGTACGGTACTCAACTACGGGGACTTCATCCTTTCTAAATACCCGGCCATTGTTGATTCGTTATAAGCAAGGCGAGCTGGCTATCGCTCATAACGGAAACATAGTAAATTCTGAACTTTTACGCAAACAACTTGAGCAAACAGGCAGCATTTTTCAATCTACAATTGACTGTGAAGTATTCGCTCATCTCATTGCTTGCAGTAAGGCGAACATCCTGGAGGAAGCACTAGCGGAAGCAGCACGGAAAGTCTTAGGGGGATATGCGATCATCTTCTTGCAACAGGATAAGCTGGTTGCATTGCGAGACCCCAACGGTATCAGACCATTAATGCTGGGTTTGCTCGATGGAAAGTACATGGTCGCCAGCGAGAGTTGCGTCTTCGACACGCTCGGCGGAAGCTTCCTGAGAGAGATCGGGCCAGGAGAAATGGTGGTCATCTCTGAACATGGTCTCCAGTCTTATCAAGTGGTACCCCCCAGCCGTTTTGCTCTCTGTGCCTTCGAATACATCTACTTCGCTCGTCCAGACAGCGATATTGAGGGCTTGAACACCCATGCCATGCGTAAACAGTTAGGGCAGGAACTAGCTAAAGAGAGTTATTGCGATGCTGACATTGTCTGTGGTGTACCCGACAGCAGTATTTCGGCTGCGATCGGGTATGCAGAAGAAGCCAATCTTCCCTTTGAAATGGCGCTGGTCAAGAACCGTTATATGGGCAGAACCTTTATCAAGCCGACACAAGAACAAAGAGAAATATCAGTTAAGTTGAAACTAAATCCGGTTCGTAAGCTTGTCGCTGGTAAACGCGTCCTACTAGTCGACGATTCAATCGTTAGAGGGACGACGATGAGTTATATAATTTCTTTGTTGAGAGAGGTAGGTGCCAGGGAGATACATGTTCGTATTACTTCCCCGCCCTATCGATACCCTTGTTATTTCGGTATCGATACCTCCGCTCGCGGAGACCTCATCGCATCCTCCCGCACGATAGATGAGATTCGTCAGGAAATTGGTGCTGACAGCCTTCATTATCTTCATCTGGAAACCCTCAGCCGCGTGGTCGCCGCTCATGGTTTGCAAGTCTGCATGGCTTGTTTTAACCGGGACTACCCGGTTTCAATAGATGACTGCAGTATTAGTGCTGCAATTAAGGAGGATGGGTCAGGTGCCTGAACCCCAGTACTCATATGCAGACGCCGGAGTCAGTGTAAACGAGGGTAATCGTGCAGTCGATTTGATTAAGGACAAGGTTCGATCCACCTTTGGGCCCGAAGTGTTAGGTGACTTGGGCGGATTCGCTGGATTGTTCCAGCTTCCTAATCTACACTCTTATAAACAGCCAGTCCTGGTAGCCAGCACTGATGGTGTCGGAACTAAACTGAAGATAGCTTTCGAAACCGGTATTCTCCATTCAATAGGTCAGGACCTGGTGGCAATGTGTGTCAATGACATAGTATTGCAAGGCGCACTTCCTCTCTTTTTTCTGGATTACTTCGCCTGTGCCAAAGTCGTGCCGGAAACAGTGTCTGAAGTAATCGGAGGTATAGCAAAGGCATGCATCGAAGCCGGTTGTGCACTAATCGGAGGCGAGACTGCTGAACTACCGGGGTTTTACGCAGAAGGGGAGTTTGACTTAGCAGGTTTTGTGGTTGGTATCGTCGATCGTGAGGCGATTATAGATGGGAGCAGCATAGCTCCGGGAGACGTAATCGTCGGTATACCATCCTCTGGATTACACTCTAACGGTTTCGCCCTGGTCAGACATCTGATTACTAAATCCGGGCTCCGACTCAACGAGCCTGCACCCTGGTCAAAGGAGCTTTCCCTTGGAGAATCGCTGCTTACTCCCACACGCATCTATGCTCGTGTAGTTCATGACCTGATTAAGCAATTACCTGCACATACCGTTAAGGGCATGGTCCACATAACCGGCGGTGGTTTCCTGGACAATATCCCACGTGTTCTTCCGTCTCAGACCCATGCCAGGATTAAGCCAGGCAATTGGCCAGTTCCTCCGGTTTTTACCTGGTTGCAGAATAGCGGTGAGATATCCCCTACAGAGATGTTTCGTACCTTTAATAATGGCATTGCCCTGGCAATGGTTTTCTCACCAGAAGGAGCGGTCATCGCCAGAGAAGAGCTGCAGAAGATGGGCGAGGCCTCATATGTCATCGGCGAGATAGTGAGTGGTACTCCTGGGGTTAGCTTCGACCAGGCTACCACAAGGTTATGACCACATCTTCCCTACGCTTGGCTGCTCTGGTATCCGGATCAGGAAGCAATTTACAGTCGATCATCGATGTAATAAACCTTGGCTTCCTCGATGCTAAAGTGGTCCAGGTCATCGCCAGCAAAGATGGTATCCCGGCTGAAGCCAGAGCTTTGGCTAACAGTATTCCCTACAAAGTTGTAGCCAGGAGTATTTATGGTAGCGATGTGCATGCCATGAGTGCAGCGATAACCGAACTGCTATCTCCGCTGAGCATCGACCTGATTCTTCTCTGTGGCTACCGGTCATTTATTGGAGAGAGTTTGCTTAGAGCATATTCCGGGCGCATCATGAACATTCACCCTTCCTTGCTGCCAGCATTTGGTGGAAAAGGTTTGTATGGCCGACGAGTCCATCAGGCCGTGTTGGACTATGGTGTACGAGTCAGCGGATGTACAGTAATGTTCGTCGATGCTGGTGAGGATTCTGGCCCAATCATACTTCAGAAAGCCGTTCCTGTTGAAGATGATGATACCCCTGAAACTCTCGCAGCGCGGGTGATGGAAGCGGAAACTAAGGTATATCCGGAAGCAGTATCCCTCTTTGCTGCGGGGAGACTGAAAATCGAAGGGCGTAAAGTAATAATTACGAAAGGTTGTTTGCAATGAAGGAACGCTTTGCTTTACTCAGCGTCTATGATAAGTCAGGTATTGCCGAGTTGGCTCATGTCCTTAACCAGCAGGGATTTACCCTTCTTTCTACAGGTGGGACTGCGAGAGCTTTGCGTAGTGCAGGATTCGAAGTTCGTGATGTCTCTCAAATCACCGGTTTTCCTGAGATGATGGAAGGTCGCCTAAAGACCCTACATCCTGTCATCCAGGGTGGAATTTTAGGTCGCCCGGAACATGACGGGGACAAAGCAGAGATGGAAATGCATGGTATTAAACCGATCGAGTTTGTGGTGGGAAACTTATATCCCTTCAATCAGGTAGTGCAACAGGAAAGTGTATCCTGGGATGAAGCCCTGGAGAACATCGATATTGGTGGACCCACCATGTTGCGTGCCGCAGCCAAGAATCATCATTATGTCACTGTTCTCTGTGATCCCGGCGATTATAGTGAAGTTATGGAGATGCTAAAAAACCAGGGGGAAGTCTCGGCTGAAGCGAGACAAAGGTTTGCGGTTAAGGCAATCAGGCACACGGCTTACTATGATGCCTGCATCTCCTCCTGGCTGGCTGAACACAGTCCGGGTCAAGATGATTTTCCAGGAGAATATGCTATTCCGCTGGTCAGTCGCGGGAATCTGAGGTATGGTGAGAATCCACATCAAAAGGCTGCTATCTACGCTCAGAGGACAACACATTCACCATCACTCCTTACGGCGAAACAGCTTCAGGGCAAGGAGCTCTCTTATAACAACTACAACGATGGCAATGCGGCTCTGGAGATCCTACTGGAGTTTAGTGAGCCTACTGCAATCGTCATCAAGCATGGCGTTCCCTGTGCTGCAGCTAGTGCCTCCTCGATCGCGAGAGCTTTTGCTCACTGCTATGCAGCAGATCCGGTGTCCATATATGGCGGAGTGGTTGCATTGAATCGCCCCCTGGATCGCGAAACAGCA
>WRDA01000117.1 GCA_009783675.1 Symbiobacteriaceae bacterium
AGAAACTCCGGTGTGTCACCGGCTTTGTTGTTGAAGTAATGATGCAAACTGAGATAATCTACTTCGTCATAGCACTGGGCCAGCACTTCGCTCTCCCAGGAACCATACAGAGGCATCTGTGAATTTGAGGACCCGCAAGCTACTGTCTCGATGGTGGGATCCAACTCTTTCATTGCCCTGGATACCTCTGCAGCCAGGCGTCCATACTCGTAAGCCGTCTTATGACCCAGCTGCCAGAGACCGTCCATTTCATTTCCAAGACACCAGAGTTTCACTGCATGAGGCGATGAACTGCCATTAGCTATACGCAGATCACTGAGCCTGGTCCCTGCAGGGAAATTACAATACTCCAGTAATTGCAGCGCCTCTGGCACTCCTCTGGTACCCAGGTTCAGGGCGAGCATAGGCTCACAACTGGCCTGCCTGCACCAGGAGATAAACTCATCGGTGCCAAACTGGTTAGTTTCCAGGACATGCCAGGCCAGATCAGCCCTCACCGGACGCCCGGCTTTCGGACCGATGCCGTCCTCCCAATTGTAACCCGAAACAAAGTTACCTCCCGGATATCGAACCACAGTTACACCAAAATCTCTAACCAAATCCAAAACATCCTGGCGGAATCCGTTAGAATCAGCCGAGACATGTCCGGGTTGGTAGAGCCCTTCGTAGATACAGCGTCCCAGATGCTCGGTGAAAGAACCAAAGATGCGTGGGTCTACAGGTGCGATAACGAAGTTTCTGTCGATGATTAATCTGGCATTCTTCACAGCAGCGACCTCCATTATTTTATTTACTAACGAAAGGATGATCCGGATGAATGAACGCATAAGTAAGCTCCAGGCGCTGATGGCAGCAGATAATGTCGATGCTGCGCTCTATGCCACCAGTGGGAATATGCAATATTTCCTGGGAAATTATTCCTATCCCTGGCAACGGACAACCGATACCGGAGGGGGCAAGAATGCTGCCGACTGGCATATTAACGGCCATTTTCTAAACAAACCCGATCGCATACTCTATATACCTGTAGAAGGCGATCCCCTGCTCTTCTGCAGTTACGAACGTCTGGAGGAAATGCGGCATATACCCATATCTAAAGTACCGTGTTATATTCCGATGATGGGCTCTTTCCTGAACAGAGTAATCCGAGGCAAGAAACGCATAGCCTGCGGGGAGAGTTGTTATAATGCTCTGATCTCCATGGTCCGGAGTGCTGACAACACCATTGTAACTGTTGATGGCGAGCATTATGGAGAGCAGCTGCGCATGATCAAAGATCCCGGGGAGATCGCCAAATTACGACGTCTGGCAGAGTTCACCGATATGTCCATGGGCATCGTCGCCAAAGCCCTGCAGCCAGGTATTACCCCCCGCCAGGTAGAGGAACTGATTGCCGCCATTGCTTTGAGTAAGGGAATTCAGGGGGTCTCCTTCGGCCCGGCTGCCATCTTCGTACGTTCAGGCACCCCAGGTTCGGAAATACTATTCAGTTATGATAAAGATGATCCTCTGACAGAGGGTACCTCGATCACTTTCGACTATGGCTATTTGATCGATGGCTATGTCTCCGACTATGGTCGTTCCTTCTACTGCGGGCATAATCAGCAGGCTCAGGATGCTTATGCCGCCCTGATGGAGGCACAACTTCACCTGCTGGAGGTTCTGAAGCCAGGCGTGCCTATGAACGTCAGTTTTGGTATTCTTCATGACAAGTTGGAAACCCATGGCTGGGGCAAATTCTTGCGTCGTGCCGGAGACTTCGAGATCATGGGACATCAGATAGGCATCGATGTCCATGAAAGACCATGGTTACGTTCAGACGAAGAGACCGAATTACAGCCCGGAATGGTTCTCTGCATCGAGCCGAAGATCTGGTGGCCCGGACTCTGCTATCTACGTTGCGAGGACATGGTCCTGATCACCGAAACAGGTTGTGAATCCCTGACCAAGTTCGATCGCAACTTCTTCCAATTACCCTGACAAGGTTAGCTAGTGAATCCCTCGCACCGTTCTATTTGCGCCACTTTTGCAGCAACGACTGGATCTGGTTAGTCAGGCGATTGAGTTCGATATTGGGAGCTCCCTGCTTAAGGGCTACCAAATCCTTCAACTGGTCCACGGCGACCTGAAGCTTAGCCCAGGCAGCAGTGCTAGCCATAGCAACTGTAGTCGCTTTAGTCGTCCCCTGTTCCAGCACAGTACCATTGATCAGATCGACGACTTCTCCGTAGTTAGGCGCATGAGCAGTATAACCAAGGTCCACCAGGTCGGAAGCGAAGCTCTGAGCGACCAAAGATTCACCGTGAACAATAAAGACTCCACGAGGTTTTGTAGTAAAGGCGCCGATCCATTCCTGCAAGCCACTGCGGTCAGCATGAGAGGAGAGGCGCTTGAAATTGTGCACAGTGGCACGCACTGCAATCTCTTCGCCAAAAAGATCTATTTGCCTGGCACCATCGACTAAACGCCGTCCAAGGGTACCCAATGACTGAAACCCGACGAAAACAACGCAGCTGTCCTGACGCCAGAGATTATGTTTCAGATGGTGACGAATACGCCCTCCTTCACACATTCCTCCCGTGGAAATGATCACCTTGGGTTCGTTGTCGCTATTTAGTGCGCGGGACTCCTCCACCGATTGGCAGAGTCTGAGTCCTGCAAAACGCAGAGGGTCTTCTCCGCTGTGCAGTAAAGCGATAGTCGCTTCATCTGCATAGCCATCAAGATCTCTTTCGAATATCTTGGTGGCAGCAATAGCCATTGGACTATCCAGGTAGACGGAGAAATCGGGATGACTGCTGACCAGGTGACGCTCCTTGATCTCTCTGATTATATAGAGTAGCTCCTGAGATCTTCCTACGGCGAAAGAGGGCATAATGACATTTCCGCCTCGTCCAAGGGTCTCTTCGAATATGGTGGCGATTTCGGCAGCATAATCCCGTGACAGTTCGTGGTTACGATCGCCATAAGTACTCTCCATCAGGACATAATCGGCTTCCTGCAGCAGCTGGGGATTCCGCAGGATAGGAGCATTAACATTACCAATATCCCCCGAGAAGACTATCTTACAGTGCTCTCCCTCCTCCTCAAGCCAGATCTCAATGCTAGCTGAACCCAACAAATGACCGGCGTCCACCATACGAAAACTCAGGAAGGAAGCGATGGGCACTATCTCCTCATACTCATGAGGAACAAATAGACCAGCGGTTTTATGAACATCCTGGGTGGTGAAGAGCGGTTCCACAGGCTTATAACCAGAACGAGTACCCTTGCGATTCGTCCAGGCAGCATCGGATTCTTGAATCTGGGCACTGTCTAAAAGCATGATCCTCATCAGATCACAGGTCGCGGCAGTAGCATGGATATTTCCCTTAAAACCGCGTTTGACCAGGAGCGGAAGCAGACCACAATGATCGATGTGAGCATGGGTCATCAAGACATGATCGACAGTGGCGGGATCGAAGCTTAGCAAATGCTCAGGCTTGGCATCATGCCCCTGAGGTAAACCGCAATCCACCAGGATTTTTACACCGTGCACCGTCAGCATATAGCAGCTCCCGGTTACTTCCTGAGCCGCGCCATAGAAGGTGAGTTTCATCGTTCAAACTCCTTTTTCACACTCTCGTATTTGCGTCAATTTGTGGTCTCGTCGGATGTACCTTCGCGGCAGAGATTTGGGATTCCTGTCTGAAAATAATACTCACTACCAGGCACTACACCAAGGATCTTAGTATCAGGGGGAGATAACCATGGCGCATCAGGGGCTGTTTAAAGAAATTTATGCTATAGTCAGCGAGATTCCTTATGGTCAGGTGATGACTTACGGACAGATTGCCGGACTACTCGGTAACCCACGCTTCGCCCGTCGGGTTGGCCAAGCTATGTATGCTGCTCCTGAGGAGTTAAATCTACCCTGCCATCGCGTAGTAAAGGCGAATGGCAGTCTTTGCCATCCGCCTTTCGGTGAGTTGCAACGGGAGCTTCTCGGTGCAGAAGGGGTTGGCTTCCTTCCCGGAAACCGCGTGGATTTGCTCAACTATCGCTGGAGAGGGTAGAGGGAGTAGGTATGCGATTAACAGAGACATTTATCCGGGCACCTAAGAGCAGAGGTACTTACGCAAAGTGTTCATTAAAATAAGGATGTCAACGGGTTTAGCCAGATGATCATTGAGCCCTGACGCCAAAGCGCGATCAACATCCTCGCGATAAGCATTGGCTGTCATGGCAATAATTGGCACTTCAGTCGCATCCGCCCTGGCCAAAGCCCTGATGGCTTCCGTAGCTTTATAGCCATTCATCAGGGGCATTTGAATGTCCATCAGAATCAGATCGAAGTGGAACTCAGGAGCAGCTGTGAAGAGATCCAGAGCTTCTTTGCCATCTCCTGCTTCGATGATTACTGCCCTGGTTTCCGCCAGGATTTCCGTCAGAATCGTGCGATTGATAGCCACATCATCGACGACCATCAGATGCTTACCACGCAGATCGAGGCTGGTCTGTTCCAGGGGTTGACTCACCTCTTCGGTAGCCGATGAGAGAGGGAAGGTCAGAGTGAAAGTGAACACGGATCCCCGTTGTACCTCGCTTTCCACAGTGATTTCGCCGCCCATATAGCCCACCAGAGTCTGCGAGATGGCTAAGCCGAGTCCAGTGCCTCCAAAGCGCGTAGCTATGCTTTCATCAGCTTGCTCGAAAGCCCTAAAAAGTTTGCTGATCTGATTCTCGGACATGCCGATTCCGGAATCCGACACAGTAAACTTGCAGGTAAGGTTGGTGATATCTCTGGAAAGGGTATCTATAGCAAAACTGATATGTCCTTCTTCAGGGGTGAACTTCACCGCATTGGCTAATAGATTAATCAAAACCTGCTTAAGGCGCAGCTTATCACCTACCACACCGTAATCATCCATATCTGCCGTATTATCTGCAAAGGTGATCTTCTTCTCCATACAACGCTGCTCGATGATGCGGCTAACCTCTGTCATGGCAGTACGCAGGACGAAGGGTGCCTCTGCCAGGATGAACATCCCGGCTTCGATCTTAGACATATCCAGAACATCGTTGAGAATACCGAGGAGATGGTCCGAGGCTGCAGATATTTCACGCAAAGCCATGGACAGTTTCTCCTCTTTAGCTTCGTTCATGGCAATCCAGGTCATGCCGATGATCGCATTTAGGGGTGTGCGGATCTCGTGGCTCATGCGGGAAAGAAAGTCACTCTTGGTTTGAGAAGCGATTTCAG
>WRDA01000118.1 GCA_009783675.1 Symbiobacteriaceae bacterium
AGAGATCTCCAGAGCAGCCTGATGCTCAGGGTTAATGATAAGATCCAGGCCAAGATCATGGCGAAAACGGTTGAGATCGCTGGCATACTCAGGGTCACGAACCCTGCCGATGGCATACTTCACCCCAAGTTTCCTGGCAGTGAGGCAACAGAGGATGTTGGTCTCGTCGCTGCCAGTGACCGAAATGATCAGGTCTGCCTCGTGAACCGAAGCTTCCCTGAGCGTCCTGGCGCTGAGGCCATTGCCTTTGATGACCATCACATCCAGGGTCTCGACGACTTTGTCGAAAGCGTCGCTGTGCTTATCGATGATGACGATATCGTTGCCTTCCTGAGAGAGATAGCGGGCGATTGTGACTCCCACCTGACCACATCCGACGATAATGATACGCATCTCGCTCAATGCTCCATAATATCAAACTTCGGACGCTGCGCAGCCGTCAGTTCCAGGTCACCTCGGCTGATGACAGACTTAACCTGCTTTTCGAAACGTTGTCTTGGCAGCATCACCGAGTGAGTGCATTGTAAACAACGGATGCGAAAATCAAGACCCACACGGGTGACCTCCCAAAGATCTCCGCCGCAGGGATGAGTCTTGCGCAGTCTGACCACATCACCGATATAATACTCCAAAGTTATTATCTCCCTGTATACTCCACTATCATGCTATATTCCAGTCCTGCCTCTGTCAACAAAGGCAACCAGCATTCCCGTTCCGACTCAGAGAGGCAGAGGGAGAGGCCACAAGCGACATTGAGATGACGCGGCGTAGGGATCAGTTCCACTGCGATCCGAGCTTCCCGCAGGATCTTTTCGGCACGCAGGGCCTGATGAGTACTGGCGAAAGTTACCAGCCGATCTCCCAGGGGTCGGGAGATCACTGGGGCAGCCATCTCTGCCACAGATCCAGACTCTGGCCAACGATCAGATAAAAGATAGTCAGGAAAGGATTTGCCAGCATACTGCTCTGCAGCATTGTAGCCAGACTGCTCTCGGGCATCCAGGCTTGCAGCGGTGATAGGAGCGCCAGGATAACAGAGACCAGGAGTGCCGATTTGATCAGTCCGAAGACAAGCCCTGCGATGGAATCCAGGGGAGACTTGGCGATGCGCAGGATATCCTTGAGCAGCCAATAGATTACAGCGGCTGCCAGGCTGAAAACAGCCAGATTAACGCAGAAAATCAGGGCACTGAGGATCAAGTTTGCCAGAGGTGTGGCATAAAGATCAGCCAGACTATCCCCTACACTGCCGATGACATTGCCGGGTAGATTCGTCAGCTGTCCTTCGAGATACTGCAGAGTCGCCGCCGGCAGAGGAAGTCTTTGCAACTGGCTCAGGAAATCGGCCCCAGGAAGAACCCCTTCCACCGCTCCTGGCAGACTGGCTGACAGAAACCCGCTGATCCCGGCGGCGATCTTCTCCCTGAAGAAGGTCTGCACGCCGAACTGCTGCTCCAGCATCGCTGCGATCTGCTCGTTATAGACCATACCACAAACGATAGCTGCAATGAAGGCAATCAGATTGATCAGGCCATGAATCAATCCGCGCCGATAACCGGCGACCACTCCCCAGAGAATAAGGAGGACGATCCCCACATCGACAAGGTTAAGAGAGGTCAAAAAGTCCAATTTCTACACTCCATTCACTACTGCGCCTCAGCGCGAAAGCGCTCCGCCAAAACCTTCCATTATCAGGACATGCGCCTGATAATGGGCATGCTCCGGGGGGTACTCAGGGGGGCACGGGTGCCCCCTTGATTGATTGACATGCGCCTGACAACGGGCTTATATATCCGGGGGTCCTCAGGGGGTATGGATACCCCCTGACACTACTGCGGCGGCGCCTTCCAGATACTCATGCGATCCTTAACATCCAGGAGCCCCAGGATTTCACCTGAAGGAGCCAGGGAGATCTGCCTGATAGCGGCACCAAGATCCCGTTCCTCGATACTCCACTCCGCCGTAGCCTGCATAGAAAATACCTTCAGCCACTGAGGAGCCGTTACATATATCATGGGCGGGCTGCCTGAGATATCCAGCGCAATGAGGGTTTCCCTCAGCTGGTAGGTCCAGCGGCGTTCCAAGGTCTCCGGCTGCGAATCTTCGCCAGGGACAATTACATAAACCTGAACCTCGCTGCGATTGCCTTCCGGCATGAACCCCTGCTCCACCGTCATGGCGCAAGCCAGGATCTGCCCTGTATCGTCCAGAGCGATCAGCTGCAGCTCGTTCTTTACTTCCAGAGTAAGGTTAGGGGTATCACCTTCTCTGAGGAGAATGATATTCTTCTCCCCCCCGACAGCAGCCATCGTCCCGTTGGCATTAAGAGTCAGTAGCCGGGGGGCAGAGTCTCCAAGCAAGCCGACAGAGACCAGATTACCGTTTTGATCGAGGAGATAGCCATACCCCTGGGGAACCATTGTGACCAGGCTGAGCACAGTCAGGGCGACGCCGCGCCCCTGCCTGCTGACGGCAGCATCCAGGAGCATGGCATTGGAGACGCTGTATTGCCACATCTCGTGCCCTCCCGGTGAAAAGAGGATCAACCTCTGCTGCAGAGCGCCCTCCAACAGGAGAACCAGACAGTAGCCATCTTCGGAACACCAGGCGGTGTCAGGCCAGAAGTCGAACTGCTTCTGCCAAAGCTGTTCACCATTGCTGCTAAACTTCTGCAAAGTCTTGTTACCCCGATGCAACCACAGCGAAGAACGGGCATCGCACCAGAGATAGACCGTATAATCCTTATACAAGACGCTGTCCGACTTGGAGACATCGCCATTTGCATCGATACGCAGGGTATTGCCGGTGGTCTGGCTTAGCTGCATGGCTAAGAGAGAGCGGTCGTCCCCCACGGAGACGATGTGGTCGGGCCCGTATTGCTGTTGCTCATTCCCCCAAAGCATCAGAGCACTGCGTACAGCCTGAGGCGGCCTGCCGAAGAGGAGATCCCAGGGTGCCTGAGCAGTCGCCATGGTGACCACCATACAGACGGTGAGCAGGGCGAAGCTGGCCCAAACCAAAGAATTACGCAGCAGCAAAATGGCATGACCAAAGAAACGCGCTACCGAAGCCAGAGAGATCTTCTGAGTGACATTGATGCGATCAGGAGGAGTAACTCTCTCTAAGTTGAGGCGAGGTAGCCTGATCTTAGACCACCAATTGCTGCTCTTACTGGAAAGTTTAGCCGTGGTCAGATACTCCGTCTGTTCGATCTTTTGGGGACCTTTGCGTCTGCCACGACGAAAATAGAAACGCTTAGCCATGAGAACCTCTTTTCTTAGGCTGCAGGATTTGCTAAAATATATCTAATACCAAACTGGAGGGTTTATTAATGACAGATAACCTCTCACCGGGAGATGAAACTACTCACGAGCGCAGTATACGTATCCTCGGGGCCGCTGCGCTGGAAACCCTGGCTGCCAGTCATGTCCTGGTCGCCGGATTAGGGGGTGTCGGATCGTATGCTGTGGAAGCTCTGGCGCGCTCCGGCGTGGGAACACTCAGCCTCGTTGATTACGACTATGTCACACCCTCCAACCTCAACCGACAACTTTATGCTTTACAAAGTACCCTTGGTTGCTTAAAGACCGCTGTGGCAACCCGACGTATCGCCGATATCAACCCAGGATGTAACGTGCTAAGCTTCGAACTGCGTATCACCTCAGATAATGTCAGCGAACTGCTGAGCCAAAAACCCGACTGGGTCCTGGATGCCATCGACGATCTTCCTGCTAAAGCCGCACTTCTGGCTACTGCTCACCGCATGGGGATCCCGTCTCTGGCCGTGCTGGGCACCGGGAATCGCAGCGACCCTCTGGCTAACTATACCCTGGCTGACATCAGCGCGACCCATACCTGTCCGCTGGCTCGCGCTCTGCGTCAAAGACTGCGTGCCCTTGGCGTCGAGAGCGGTATCCGGACGATCTTCTCTCCTCTGCCACCTCAGCAGCAGGGAACCCTGGGCAGTACCAGCTATCTCCCTGGTCAGGCAGGCTTAATCGCCGCCGGAGTAATCATCAAGGCGTTGACTGCCAGCGAAGCGTGAGTATGCTTACTTCCTTTCTGGATCTGTAGCTCCGCTTCCTTCCTGAGGAGGTTCCGTTACGCTGTTGCTCTCTTCATTATCACTGAGAGTGGTATCTGCAGAAGATCTGTCTGCCGTAGACAGTTCCTCCTCACTGACTAAAGCGATCCCGGTTCGCATCCAGGGTGGTGGCAGGTCCTCTCCTGCAGGCCAGCCTTCTTCAACCTCAGTCTCTTCCGGCATGGCTTCCTCTGAAACCTCGCTATTAACTGGATCTTCAATTGTAAAGAGAGCCGCAAGTTCGGGGAGAGGTTGCAGCTGAACCGAGGTGGGCGGTTCTACCATTAATGAGGTTCTCGGGGATATAAACGGTTCTGCCACTAGCGTGGTTGCCGGGGGTAAAGGCGGTTCTTCCTCGCTGATAATTCTGGTGTACTCTCCCCATCCCTCACGTGGCTCGGGCGGTGTGCTCTGGGGTGCAGAAACAGCAGGAGCAGATATGCTGTTGCTATCCTGGCTGAAGTTTCGCATTTCCTCCGCTCGCCCCAGGAGATAAGCTCTCTCCTGAAGGGTTACTTCCGGAGTGGTCACTCTCCCTGGCGTTGCCGGGGTTTTGGGTCTCCCCACCGGAGAGCGCGCTCCCTGCAGAGCCTGGAAGATAGCCTGTTGCTCTTCGGGCAGGAGAGGATAGTTGGAAGCGCCATGGACCACTTTCTTGGCATAAGTCCTTGCCTCGGCCCGCCCATGGAGAGTGGTCAAAACCACTCCGTCGCCCAGGGTGTTCAACAAGGCCAAAGAATAACTCTGATCGCCGGCGACATCGGGAAAAGCGTTATAACGCACCAGACCCACCTGCTGGACGACTTCCTGCAGATGAGTGCTCTGAGATTGCAATTTCTGATCCTGCAAGGAGTTATGCTTCTCGGCTACTGTAAGGCGCTCATCCAGCTGTTCGCTGAGCTCCAGCAGCTTAGCCAGCTGAGCGATGGTGTCACCGCTGGCGAAGCTCTCTGAGATCAACCTGTAAGTCCGCAGACCACTGAAGAGACGCCATAAGGCGAAAGCCAGCGTCAACAAGGAAAGTAGAACGAAGATACCACAAGCAAAAACCACAGGGACCAAGCGCTCGAAATTATCCCTGACGAACTCTAAAAGACTGTTCATAATTGTGAGCCCCCAACCTTATTACACCTGCACAGTGCAGGATTTTGC
>WRDA01000119.1 GCA_009783675.1 Symbiobacteriaceae bacterium
GATGCAGCATATCATAAAGGAGGCTTTTATGGGTTACAGATGGCGTGGACAGTCGAAAGGCATCACGAAATGTTAAAACAGGAAAGAAAACGCTATTTCATGCCAAGCTAAAACCTTTTCGCCATTAACTCTCTAATAGTATGGTCAGGGAGATTTCGTTTGCGCAGAGCCAGGAGCCGCCTGAGATGAGTTTCAGCATGGTTAAAGAAGGCATGGAGGCCGGTGCAGAGGACATTAAGGTCAGGATCGGGATTTGAACTGGTCGGGAAGCGGTCCTTGGGGCAACCGCCATGACAGTAGAGCAGGACGTCGCATATCCGACAGCACTGAGGCAGGGTGTCTCGCTTGACATTGCCAAATTTGCGTTGATCTCTGTGATGCAGTGCGGCATCCAGAGTTGTACTGCTGCCAAGGAACCCCAGAAAATGGTTTGAATCGACGAAATGGTCACAGGAATAGATATCTCCGTCGCTTTCAACTATTAAGGCTCGTCCGCAGCTGGCCTGCATCCAGCAGAGACTCGGCTCTCCACCTGCGGCCACCAGCATGGTTTCGGCGAAGAGCTGAACACCAGTCACACCGAAGTCGTGAAGCAGCCACTCGTCGAAGACTCTGCAAAGAAACTCTCCATAGGCCTCTCCGGTGACAGAGTCAGGGGTGAGATCACCGCCTAAATCCCTGCGCACAATTGGAATGAATTGAATCCAACCTGTCTGCAGATCCCTGAGGGATCGATAGGCATCCAGAGGTCTTTGCGCGGCATCTGCGGTCACGGTACAGAGAAGATCAGGCTTGATGCCATGCCGCTGTAGACGGTAGACAGCCTGCAGGGAAGCCTGATAACTGCCATTGCCACCTCGGTCTCTGCGATAGGTGTCGTGTATCTCGGGGGTGGCATCGAGACTGAGACCGACACCAAAGTTGTGCTTAGCCAAAAAGGAACACCAATTGTCATCCAGGAGTATACCGTTAGTCTGCAGGTTATTGTAGCAAGAACGACCTTTCTGCAGATAGCGTTCTTGCAACCTGACGACTTGCTGGTAGAACTCCAATCCTGCCAGAGTCGGTTCACCTCCATGCCAGATAAAGGATATTTCTCGATCAGGGCTGGCAGCCAGGTATTCGGCAATGAGCCGTTCCAGAGTTACTCCAGACATGGTTGGTTGTTGCTGGTTTCTGACAGAGCTAAGTGAAACAGGTAGATCGATATCGGGAGACCGGTAATAGCAATAACTGCAACTGAGGTTACAGGCTGAACCTACCGGCTTGACCATGACTACGAAAGAGGTATCGCTCACCTCAGATGCGCGGAGAAGAACTCGAATGTCTTTGCCCAGGAATCCATAGCCTGTTTTGGTCGATAGGCCTCTCCATGGTAGTACCAAAAGCCATGTCCGGCATCATCGTAACGATGGAACGAATAATCTTTGCTATACTTCTTTAACTCGGCTTCGTGAATGTCAACCTGTTCAGCTGTTGGCGATCGATCATCGTTACCAAAGATGCCAAGCAAAGGACAGCTGAGTTCAGCAGTATAGTCAATGGGCGCTACAGGTCTGGCAGGGGTCAGTTGATCGGGATTCATCACCACTCCACCGCCCCAGCAGTCTACCGCAGCGCTGAGTCCAGAGACTCTGCAGGCTGCCAGAAATGCATGGCGCCCGCCTGAGCACATCCCGATAACGCCTATTTTACCGTTGCTGTAAGGCAATGCCTGCAAATAGTTGACTGCCGTCTGACAATCACCCATTACTGTGTCATCTCTGACACCTCCGGCGTCTCGGGCGACCTGAGATATCTCGCTGGGAGTTCCGTGACCGAAACGATCGAAAATGTCGGGACAGATAGTGACATAACCGTGTTGCGTAAAGCGTCGTGCCGTCTCCCGGCACCATTCATCCCAACCGGGCATATGCGGGATGAGGATGATCCCAGGGTAAGGACCGGCTCCCAGAGGACGAGAGAGGTAAGCATGGATATTCTCGCCCTGAAACCCTGGCAGCGAGATGGTTTCAGCCATCATACCCTCATACTCACCGGTGTTTTGTTGGTTCCACATTGTATTTACCTCCTGATTTTAATGCTGAGTTAACAAATACTACATTTTCTGGCGAACAGGTTACTCAACCTGTCCTGCAAGTCTTCGTTTAGTCTCTCCTGAACTGCATCGGTAACAGGTAGCCAAGCATTACCATCATATTGCAGCAGGTCTCCTTCCTTGCTGTTTCCTGGCAAATCCTGAATGGTAATGTCAAATGTCTTTCCTTTGGCATCGATTAAGATGGCGGTTTCTCCTTCGATACGATCGATAGTAAAAGGGAGCCTCGATACAACACGAGGATTACGACAGTCATTCGACTGCTCACGATGATTTCCCGCTGGGCAGTTCATGTGCTATGTGCTCCCCTCATTTTTCTGTCTCTGCATAGAGAGCGGTACCATCGCTGTAGACGGTAATGCTCCCGTTTGTATCGGTGCGATAGAGTTCGATTCGTCGGCTTTCCAGCAACTGGAGTGTTTCTCTGTGTGGTAAACCATAGTCGTTATCTGTCCCGCAGGTAACAATAGCGACATATGGCTTGAGATGATCAATGAAAGAGGGAGTAGAAGAGGTCGAACTTCCGTGATGACCTAACTTGATTAGGTCAGCCCTGAGAGTTGGGTATTTAGTCAGGATACGACTCTCAACCTCCTCTTCGGCATCTCCGCAGAGGAGCATACTTGTCGTTCCGTATTCGATGTAAACCACCACCGAGGAGTTATTCAACGAAGTAGCCGAAGTGATGGGAAAGGGTGCCAGAAGAGTGATTTTTCCAGCTTTCCAGGCAAGAACTATTCCTTCCCTGGCTTCCTGAACCACCGCTTTACTTTCTTCCAGAGCAGAAATCATGGTAGAAAAAGCAGCTGTGTTGTTGACAGCATCAGGCATATAGAAAAAATCTATCGGAAAAGCGCGAATAATCGCTGCCATGGCACCGATGTGATCCTCATGAGGGTGCGTGGCGATCACATAGTCCAGATTGGCTATGCCACGATCCCTCAGAAAGGATAGAATTCGTTTTTCCTGGGAACGACCTCCGGAATCGACGAGTAGAGTCTCCCCGGTGGATGAAGTTACGAGAATGGCATCCCCCTGACCGACGTCAATGAAGTCCAGGCGCAGCCACTCGTTATCAGGAACTAAACCCATCCAGCTCTGCAACTTTGCGATGTTAATTGAAAGAAAGAGGACCAAAACCACCATCAGAAGGGGGAAGACATAACTAAACAGGACGTTGTGCCTGGGTCGTATGACAGTGGCATTGCGACTACGACGCTGTCGGGACACTGCTTTCCCTCCTTCCATTTGCAGCCAGCCGGATAACTGCTTACCGATTACAGCTGAATCCCTCGTTTGTTTCAGCTACCCTGAAACCTGCTTCGGTGATAACAAGTGAACCCCTCGCATGTTTCTGGTAGCATGATCTAAGATGGGGCCACCAAGTCCCCATTCCCCTGGACGGGAGCCTTGCTCCCGCGCTACACTAACACGTAGCGTAGACGCACATATTTTTATGCTTCTGGGTGAACGTAGTTCATGTGCGTCTACCCTAAGAAAATTGCCGTTCCTCGCAGTACCAGGTTGCTGATGATGGCGAAGGTCAGAGATATTATAGCCATCATAGTGCTGCTGGCTAAAAGGTATCGCTGACCGGTGGGATAGACCAATCCCAGTGCAAACAGCATTAGCAAAAGTATGGGTAAACCATAGACAGCATTTTGCAGATCTGCTGGACTACAGCGCATATGCAGGACGATCTGTGTGCAGAGGTAGGCGAACAGAAGGCAACGTAGAAGAGGGAAAGGTCGTAGAAAAGAACGCCAATGAAAGTTTCTTCTGCCACGCAGCTCGGGTGGCAGAAGAAACTGGTAGAACAGGTAAAGGAAAGCGAGAGGTACTATCATTGGAGCAATACCGACGAAGAAGTGACCAACCTGGCTCCAGATTGTTCCTGTGCTGTAGCTATAAGTGATGTAGCCAAGGGTTGTCGAAGTCGGATCCGCAATGAAAGGTCTGAACTCAACAATACGATAGCCGAAGAGCAGAGCTACTGCTGCGTGAGATAGTTCGTGAACTGGTGTACCGATACTGGCAAAGAGCCATCTGGCCAGGGAAGAACCAATCATGCTGTGGAGCATCACATCACTCTGCTGGTTGATCCAGCTGACAGCCAGAACCAGTAGCGCCAGAAGTCCTGTTTGCTGTGCCACTCCCAGCAAGGCTTTCCCCAGCCTTGTCTGAACAATTTGAAGAGTTTTTCCCATGGTTTTCATCACTCTTAATTGGTAGATTTGCTAATCTAAAAGGTACTCCTCAAACCAAGAGGCGATATGCTGCAGGCGTTCCACTCGATGTTTTGGCTGACCAGAACGGGAGAGTTCATGGCTCTCGTTGGGAAAACGAACAAAGACTGCAGTTTTACCCAACCACTTCAAAGCAGTGTACAACTGTTCCCCTTGCTCGATAGGACAGCGAAAATCCAGCTCACTGTGGATTATCTTCACTGGTGTAGTAATGTTCTCCACATAGGTCAGTGGTGAGTGCTCCAGATAATGCTGAGCATTAAGCCAGGGTTTGCCTTCGAACTCATATTCACCGTTGTTGTAGCCGAAATCGGAGGTCCCGAACATGCTGTAGCGGTTGGAGGTCGAGCGCTGTGTGACGGCGGCTTTGAAACGGTTGTTCTGGCCGATGATCCAGTTAACCATATACCCTCCGTAGGAACCTCCAGTCAGACCCATACGCTCGCCATCCAGGAAAGGCCAATGTAAGAGAGCAGCATCGACAGCTCCCATTACATCACGATAATCCTGACCGCCCCAATCATGATGGGTAGCAGCGACGAACTCCTGACCGTAACCGGTAGATCCCTGTGGATTGCTGAAGAGCACCGCAAACCCTTTTGCAGCCAGAATCTGCATTTCGTGATGGAAAGCCATGCCATAAGCCGAATGAGGGCCACCATGGATTTCTAAAACTAGAGGGATTTTTTGCCCAACAGATTCTTCTTCGTGAAAGCCAAATGGTCTGAGAAGCCAACCATCCAACTGCACCCCATTACTGGCTGTGAAGTTATACGCTTCAGGAAGCGCGACCCATACCTCTTCCAGTAGGTCCCGATTACTCCAGGTCAGGCGTTTTGGCTCCGCTACTCCTCTGGTGAAGGCAAAGAGATCACCAA
>WRDA01000120.1 GCA_009783675.1 Symbiobacteriaceae bacterium
CTGGACAGTCTTAAGGCATCGAGAATGGCTTCATCCTCACTGGCATAGTTCCACATTCTCAGTCCTCCAAGAGCAGGACCCAGGACCGTGTTATGGATAGCAATTATGCCACGTAACCCACTGGCATAGTCATGGCAAAGCACTAACTGTTCGTGACCATACTGCTGCATGTACTCGAGAACTTTCAAGATCAACCTCTCCCTGCTACATTTGTTTGATAGTGTGTGCTTTTTCAAATTTAGTTTTCGCCACTTGGGAATGCGATACCTTTTCGGATTTACCTTCCAACCTACCCTGACAGGTAGTGGGACAACCCCGAACTATGTCAAAACGATCTTCAATCCCTGGCTAGATAGGACGCCAGAGCAATAGAGTTACATTTAGCCTCAGGAGTATCAGATCGAGAGACCAGGACGATAGGAGCTTTGGCTCCGACGATAATCCCCGCCACCTTGATCTGAGCGTAGCGCACAAGCGCTTTATAAAAGACATTCCCCACCTCGATGTAGGGCATCAGCAAGATATCAGCCAGGCCTGCCACCGGATCCTTTATTCCTTTATGCCTGGCTGCTTCCGGATCCAGAGCTCCATCGAAGGCTAAAGGACCGCTGACCAGGACATCGTCGCCAAATTCTCCTGAGGCAGCTAACTCCTGGAGCTTAGCAGCATCTACCGTAGCAGGCATTTTGGGGTTGACCTGCTCGAGAGCTGTGATCGGGACTGCTTTCGGCTGGTTTATACCAAGGCCACGAGCTACATCGAAAGCGTTTTTCAACATATCTGTCTTCTCTTCGAGATTAGGCGCTATAACCATACCGCCATCGGTCATCAGTAACAATCGCCCCAGCTGAGGAATCTCCATGACTGCAACATGACACAGTAAACGACCTGTTCGCAAGCCAATCTCCCTATCCAGTACCTGGCGGAGCAGAGTCGCAGAATCTAAAATACCTTTCATCAACATATGTGCCTCGCCGGAGGATACCCTGCGCACCGCCTCTCTGGCAGCAGCAGTGTAATCGCTGATATCCACGACCTCCATTTTTGAGATGTCAACCTGATGCTCACCAGCAATCTCCTGAATTCTTGCACCATCACCAATTAGAGTTACCTCTACCAGTTTTCTGGTTGCAGCGTCCTCAACAGCCTGCAGTACTTCCAGATCCTGCGCCGCTGCGACAACCATTCGTCTGCGTGGCAGGGATGCCGTTGCAGCATAAAGATCGGCGAAAGAGCGGATCATTCGCTTACCTCCCTTAATACTCGTTGACCTTCTCCAGTCCCTGGAGAGCTCTCCACGCACCCTCACATAGTGCTCGCAACTCCTCTTCCCCCGGGTAGCAGTAAACCGGGGCAATCCAGGAGACATACTCACTTACTTTGGCGACTAAGCGGTTGCTGAATGCCATACCTCCAGTAAGCAGAATAGCGTTGCATTTGCCCTGCAATACTGCAGCCATGGCACCTATTTCCTTACCAATCTGATAATACATAGCTTCCAGCACACGATCAGCTATATCCTCCCCATCTGCAGCACGTTCCTCTGCCAAGCGCAAATCGTTGGTCCCAAGATGGGCAGTGAGCCCGCCATTACCGGCAATGAGTTTCAGGAGCTGCGCTTCGGTATACTTTCCGCTAAAGCAAAGCCTGACTAAATCGTAGGATGGTAAAGACCCTGCTCGCTCCGGCGACATTGGCCCAGCCTGATTGGCATTGTTTACATCGATCATTCTTCCCTGGCATATGGGTACAATGGAGAGCCCGCCGCCAAGATGCGCCACAACAACATTTAGTTCATCAAAACTAAGGTTCACTGCGGAAGCATGACGATGGGCTATGGCTCTGGTGTTCAGAGCATGAACCATACTTTGCCTGGGTAGATCAGGCAGTCCGGAGAACCTTGCCTGGTCGCAAAATTCATCCACAGAGACAGGATCGACAATGAAAGCTGGAATACCGGAAGGATCTGCCAGCGCAAAGGCGATCTGTCCCCCCAGGTTGGAGGCATGCACGCCATAAACACCCAACCTGAGGTCATTCAGCATATCTGTATTGACCCTGTAAGTCCCACTCCTCAGAGGCTTTAATAAGCCCCCTCGGCCGACAGTCGCAGCCAGTTCCCTGGCGGAAACGCCTTGCCTGGTCAGAAAACCTTCTACTAAGGTTATTCGGAACTCCAGTTGATCCTGATAATGATCGAAACCCTGCAAATCAGCAGTACTATGATGCAAACTCTCTTCGACTCTGACAATTGCTCCCTCATAGAGCGCTACTTTAGTTGATGTGGAACCGGGATTTACAGCCAGTAGTAGGTTGTTGGCGAAAGACATTGGCTCCCTCCCTAGTCACAAGTTCTGTGGATATGATTCTTCCTGAAGGGTCCCATCTCCTTCACCAACAAGCAGTTTCGCTCAGGAGAACCTAAGTCAGCCGGCGAAAATCGAATCTTCACCGGCTGGTAAGATGTGCAAATCACCTATATCTTGTCTGCAAACCAATTCATAATATGCTCCAGGCGATTCATGCGCATAGGTGGATACCCGCTAGAAGCAAGGAGGTGACCATGGTTAGGAAAACGGATCATCCTGACATCACGGCCCAGCATTTTTAAAGCGACGAATAACTGCTCCGCCTGTTCGATGGGACAACGATAGTCAAGTTCGTTGCTGACCAGCAGCAGAGGAGTAGTGATATCTTTGACATAAGTCAGAGGTGAGATACGTACAAGCTCATCCCAATCCTGCAGTGGGTTAACTCCATGCTGGTTTTCACAGAAGTGATAGCCTATATCGGAGGTGCCAAAAAAGCTGATCCAATTGGAGATTGAGACACCTGAAACAGCGGCACGGAAGCGATTGGTGTGCCCCACGATCCAGTTAGTCATGAATCCACCGTAAGATGCACCGATGACTCCGAGACGTGAAGGATCGATATCAGGATGATCGAGTAAAACCTGATCCAAGGCAAGCATCAGGTCCTGATAATCACCTTCGCCATATTTGGAAATGACCCCATACTGGAACTCCTGACCGTAGCTTTGTCCACCTCTGGGATTGAGATACAGGACATAATAACCTGCAGAAGTCATAACCTGAAAGAAGTGCTGGAAAGCAAATCCATACATATTGTGCGGGCCACCATGGATACTGAGTATCAGGGGGTATTGCTTCCCTTCCTGCCAGTTTATTGGTTTCATTAGCCAACCCTGAAGCTTGCTGTCTGCGTAGCCCTTACACCAGAAAACCTCTGAGGGCGAAAGCGAGACATCCTCTAGCCAGATATTGCTTTTAGTGAGTTGCCTCTCTGTCAGATCGGTCAAATCAAGTAGTGACAGTTCATTGGGAACACAATCATCTCCCCAGGCTATAACCAGATTCCTGGCCTCCCTATGTAAAGACCAACCGTAAATATAACGTTCACCCTTACTGAGAGGAGTCACCGTTTTATCGAGACCAATTGCATAAAGCTGAGTGGTTCCCTGGTATCCCGCAGAAAGTAAAATTTTTGTGCTGCAGGGATACCAGGCAATCCCTCTGCCAGCACCTGCAGTTCTGGTCATGTCGGAGCCCACAGCTTCGCTAAAGCCCTGATCGAAATCCTCACTCAGGCATCTAGGTTCGCCACCTTCAGCAGATACCACCCAGAGACGAGAGATAGTGGCACCGCTATACTCCCGTAAATGTCCAAGATAAGCAATATTCCTGCCGTCAGGTGACCACTCAGGAGAGTTGCATGGTCCCCTGGTGTCAGTTATCTGCCGCATGTCACCGCCAGAGGAAGGAACTATCCAAAGATCCGAATCCCAGGGATTTGCATCTGCATCTTCTCTTCTGTTGGCTGATACCACGAGATACTCACCACAGGGAGACCAGGAGAAGTCCTGATGGTGCCAGGGACCAGAAGTCACCCTGATGATCTCTTTGCTTTGCATATGCAAAACCCATATCTGATTGTAGCTCCCATCAGCATAGCCGCTGCCGTCGAAACGATAGCGCAGGCTGTCTACCACATAGCCCTGCTCTTTCTTACGCTGGAGTTCAGCCTCCTTATCCTGGGAACTGAGAGGAGTGAACATGCTCTCCATCTCCTCAGAGGGAAACATGCGGGAAACGAAGGCGATTCTGCTGCCATCAGGAGACCAAAGGGGATTATTGGCACCATGACGCATCCAGGTAAGCTGCAGAGCTTCGCCGCCATCAGAGAAGGGTAGCAGCCAAATCTGATTAGTACCTGAACGATCAGAGACGAAAGCCACTTTGGAACCGCAGGGGGACCAACGTGGTGTAGTGTTGCGGTTTTTGCCAGATGTTATCTGTCGCGGTATCTCCCCGTCCTCCACTGAGAGAAGATAGATCTGTGAGTTATAGTCTCTGCTCTCCTGGTGGATCTCGGTCTGTGTATAGAGTATCTGTGAGCCATCAGGAGACAAGTTTGGGTCCATCAACCACTTAAAGGACTGCAGATCCGGTATTGTCATTCCGCGCATACATAGCATCTCCTTTTCACGTTGGTTTATATAGAGACGAACTTCATTGCTGCTCATCTTAAGCTGAACAAGTCCAAGGTCGGAATGGACCATGCGAATTGGGTAGTACTCCCCGGCTATTCCTATCTCAGGTTCTTATTCGCCATTCAGACGGATCGTAAAGCTGCCTCCTTCTCCGCAGTATAGCTGCCATTTCGCCGGAGATTAGTTGTGTTCCTGCAATTCATAATTCGAGTTTGATTCTGTACAATAAAAAACCGAACCTCTCTTCGCGCTCAGACCTGGCTGAATCGGAAAGCAGTTCGGATATCATATCTTGGTGGACCAGCAGGGATTCGAACCCCGGACACGGTGATTAAGAGTCACCTGCTCTACCAGGCTGAGCTACTGATCCATATGTTGCTGGTGGCGGAGGTCGGACTTGAACCAACGACGCAGCGGGTATGAACCGCTTGCTCTACCAACTGAGCTACTCCGCCCTGGTTGCGGGGGAGGGATTTGAACCCACGACCTCCGGGTTATGAGCCCGACGAGCTACCAGACTGCTCTACCCCGCGCCAATTTGCGAATGCAAGGATAACTCATCCCGGGAGGATTGTCAAGGGAAAATTATATAGTAATCTCCTGGTCTCAGCCAGCCAAGTTCAAGGCGTGCATAACGTTCTATAAATGCGTCACTGCGTTTGAACTCTCTTTCCAGCAGCAAACGTTGATATTCAACGCGATTTCTTTCC
>WRDA01000121.1 GCA_009783675.1 Symbiobacteriaceae bacterium
AATGCCACTTCCGGTGTGAAGTGATTGCCACTTCCGGTGATTGTCACTTCCGGTTGACAGCACGGACCCCCTGAGATATAATGAGAGCTGTGGTTCCCAGTGATAGGGCTAATTTGTCAACTGCATATATCGTGATGATGGTGCGCTCTCTCCAGAGCGAGAATAGGGAATCAGGTGCGAATCCTGAGCAGTCCTGCTGCCGTGTGGATTAAGTCCGAGTCGGAAGACCTGCCTCATCACCCAAGCGGCTCATGAAGCCAGCGACCGTAACGATTCACAGAGTATGGATTGGTATGGCTTAAACGGGAGGTTGCCATTCGACGTTCCTTCCGCTGAGTATATCCAACTGTACGCCTGAAGGCGATTGCAGTTGGATTTTATTTTTGAGAGGAGTAAATGAAATGAACAAAAAACCAGGTCTTATGGTACTGCTGTTGACCTTAATTCTGGCCATGCTAAATGTCATCTCTGCGGCCGAACCTATCCAGTTGAAAATAGGCTCTGTCGTGGTTACCCAGGGATCACAACAACTGGCCGAACCCCCACAGGCACCCCAGATCATCGGTGATCGCGCCATGCTACCTTTTCGCTATCTGGTCCAAACGATCCTGGGTGGAGAGGTAGCCTACGACAATGCAACCCGCCGTATAACCGCCAGCGTTAATGGCCATGAAGTGGTCATGGTGGTAGACGAGTTAGCGATCACTATCGATGGCGAACTCCATGAGTATGGTCAGGCCCCGATCGTCGTCGAAGGTTCGACTCTGGTTCCTCTGCGTGCTTTCGATCTGCTGGTGGAGAAACTGGAGTGGGAGGGAACGTCCGAAACCGTAACTATTACCTTAAAGCAGACAGAAGTAGCGACACCTGTTTATCCCAAGCCTTCTCTGGATAAGGATCGCTATGGTAATACAATCTCGGTGCCGGCAAAGGTCGAGACGATCGTCTCCATGGCGCCTTCTAACACGGAAATCGTCTCGGCACTGGGTTTGGCAGGGAAGATCGTGGGTGCAGACCAGTTTTCCCTCGATATCGAGGGAGTGCATCCTGATGTGCTGGTCTTTTCCTTCAGCGATCTAGATGGTGAGAAGTTAATCGATCTCAATCCCGATATAATCATTGGCACCGGAATCACGCGTCAGGCTGGAGCATTTGATCCATATAAAGTGATCAGAGAAGCCGGTATCTGCGTTGTCGAGTTCCCCTCAAGCTACAGCGTGGAGCACATCAAAGAAGATATTCTTTTCATCGCCGCAGCCCTCGATGTCTTCGATCGTGGCCTGGATCTTGTGGCAAGCATGGATAAGGAAATTGCTGCCATCAGTAAGATTGCGGAAACGATATCCGAGAAGAAGAAGGTCTATTTCGAAGTGGGTCATCTCTATAGCCTTGGCAACAACAACTTCATTCACTCGATGATCGAGATCATCGGGGCCGTCAATATCCTGGGCGATCAGGGCAGTTGGATCCGGGTTAACGAAGAGGATGTGTTTGGCGCCGATCCGGATGTTATCCTCACCTCTGCAGATTATCTTACAGCGCCAGGAATGACCAATGAGGAAGCCGCTATTGCGGAAATAAAAACCAGAGGCGGCTGGGATGCAATTACGGCTATAAAAAATGAAGCAGTTTATTATATCGATACTAACTCCAGCAGCAGGGCGAACCATAACATGGTCAAAGCCTTACAACAGATGGCTAAAGCAGTCTATCCGGAACTCTATCCATGAAATTGAAGGTCATGCTGGCGGTTTTCGTTGCGCTGGCTGCGATCATCATTGGCGTAGCCGTCGGCAGTGTATATCTACCTCCTGGTGATATACTCAGCATAGTGGCTCATAGAACCTGGGGTGCTGAACTCCCTTCGCAGATACGCTCCACATCAGTTTCTATTCTATGGAACCTGCGCCTGCCCAGGGCTATCTTGGCCTTCATGGTCGGCGCTATGCTTTCGGTTAGTGGAGCGGTGATGCAGTCGCTCCTGCGTAACCCTTTGGCATCTTCATATACTCTTGGCGTCTCCTCAGGTGCATCTTTAGGTGCCTGTTTGGTGATTCTCTATGGCTTGTCCATTCCTCTCGCCGGGGCCTTAACCCTGCCACTGACTGGTTTTGTTTTTGGTCTCGGCTCTATCCTGCTGGCGATGGCCTTCGCTTCGCGTCTGGATAACCGCATGGAGAACAACACCATTATCCTGGTTGGTATGGTCTTCTCTCTCTTTGTCAATGCCGTCACCACTCTGCTTTCGGCGATCTCCGGAGAACACTTGCAACAGCTGTTCTTCTGGCAGATGGGGAGTTTCTCCATGAAGGACTGGCAGACTATCTGGATCCTACTACCGATCATGATCTTAGGAGGGCTGCTGGTCACCCATTATAATCGTGAACTGGATATCATGACTTTTGGAGAGGAACAAGCGCAGAGCATGGGTGTTGACCTCAAGCGAACCAAGCGCATCCTCCTGGTCACAGCCGCAGCGATGACCGGCAGTGCGGTAGCCTTCGTCGGGGTGATCGGTTTCGTCGATCTGGTAGCGCCTCATATCGTCCGCCGCCTCTTCGGCTCGGCGCATCGTCTGATGATCGCCATGACTGCCGTCTGCGGTGGCACATTTATGGTCATCTGCGATCTGGCTGCCCGTACCCTGGCTTCGCCCAGAGAGCTGCCAGTTGGTGCGGTTACGGCTCTTATCGGCGCGCCCTTTTTTGCCTGGATCTATTTCAGCAGGAGGGCAACGCGCTGATGCTTAAACTTACTCAGGTAGCTGCTGGTTATGGTGAGGCCGACGTTATCCATGACATCTCGTTTGCAATGCATGCCGGGGAGAGCCTCTGCATCGTGGGACCGAACGGTTGCGGCAAGACTACTCTCTTAAGAACGATCGCAGGCATTCTGCCTCATCGCGGCGAAATCTCCCTTGCGGATCATTCGCTGTACAACCTGTCTACCAGGGAGATCGCCTCCAAAATCGCCATGCTCGGACAGATAACCACTATTTACTTTGCCTACAACGTCTATGAGACAGTGATGATGGGGCGTTACTTGCATATCAAAGATCGGCTGTGGGGGACACCCTCGACCGAAGACAAAGAGGTCGTCCTAAATTGTCTGGAAGCGGTAGGCATGTGGCAGGATAGAGAACGCGACATCACCAAACTATCCGGTGGTCAGTTGCAACGGGTCTTTCTGGCGCGAACTATGGCCCAGGAGCCGCAGATAATTTTACTCGATGAACCGACTAATCATCTGGATCTGCGCTACCAGGTGGAGTTGATTACCTGGCTGCAGCAGTGGGTCAGTGAAGGAGAACGAGCGCTCATCGGCGTATTACACGATATTAACATGGCGCTGCGCCTCAGCGAACGCTTACTGGTGATGCAGGATGGGGAGCTTCAAGCCGACGGAGCGAGCCGAGAGATCGTCCATAGCGGGTTGCTGCAGGAGATATATGGGATCGATGTCGCCGGTTATATGCGTGATAGCCTGCGTATGTGGGAGATCACCGGGTAAATTATACGAGGAGGCTTTACAGATGAGCAAATGTATTTCTCCGTTGCGTAAGGGAGTGACCTTACTGGATGCTGAGCTGCAGCGCAGACACAACGAGAACAGGAAGTATCTCCTCGAGCTGGACAATGACCGCCTCTTACTGAACTTTCGGCATGAAGCCGGCTTGCCCGTTCGCGTCGATCCGGCTGATATTCACGATGGCTGGGAACACCCTCTCTGCCAGCTGCGCGGTCATTTTTTGGGACACTGGCTCTCTGCAGCTGCCTTCGAGTATTATGCCTGTGGCGACAAAGAGCTTAAAGCCAAGGCAGATGCCATAGTGGATGCTCTGGCAGAGTGCCAACAGGCCAATGGCGGGCAATGGTGTGCGCCTATTCCGGAGAAATACCTGTCTATAATCGCTGCAGGTAAACGTGTATGGGCTCCTCAGTATACCATCCATAAGGTTTTCATGGGTCTGCTTGACATGTATGAGTTCGCCGGTAACGCCCTGGCTCTGGAGATAGCTGTGAATTTTGGGAGTTGGTTCCATAACTGGGCGATAGGATTCGACGACAGAGATTTCGCTCGCATCCTCGATGTGGAGACGGGAGGAATGCTCGAAGAATGGGCCCGCCTCTTCAGGGCCACCGGTGATCCCATCTTCAGGGAGTTGATGGATAAATACTATCGCCGCAACCTGTTCGATTCCCTCCTTCTGGACAGGGATGTGCTGACCAACATGCATGCCAATACCACTGTGCCCGAGGCGCTGGGAGCGGCTATTGCCTACGAGGTTACCGGCGACGAGAAATGGCTGGCCATAGTTAAGGCTTACTGGGAGCAGGCAGTGACGCAAAGAGGGACATACTGCACCGGTGGGCAGACCAGCGGTGAGGTCTGGACGCCTAAGAACAACATGGCAACCAGGCTCGGCACAAAGAATCAGGAGCACTGCGTCGTCTATAACATGATGCGCCTGGCGGATTTCTTGTTTCGTCATACCGGCGAAGCGCGTTTTGCCGATTATTGGGAGCAAAACCTCTATAACGGCATCATGGCCCAAGGTTACTATCAGCGGGAGTATGTGGATGGAGACAAGACCTCGCATCCCTATCCGGAGTTTGGATTGCTCACTTACTTTTTGCCACTGAGAAGCGGTGAGAGGAAGAAGTGGGCGACTAAGACGAAGCACTTCTACTGTTGCCACGGCACGCTGGTGCAAGCCAATGCCAGTTTAGCTGCGGGTTTCTACTACCATGACGACAGCACACTCTACGTCAACCAGTTCTTCTCCTCACAGCTATCCTGCCATTTTGCCGGGAGTGATGTACGCCTGATACAGCAGATTGATTCCATGAAAGGCGATCATCATGTCATCAGAGGAAAGGATGATGTCACCTCTGACGACAGTTTTTCTTCCTATGTCATAGGCAATAACCCGGGAAAGCTCTTCATCAACCTCAATATAACCTGCCCGCAAAGCACACAGTTCACACTGAGGATACGCGTGCCCTGGTGGCATAAAAAAGAAACTGTCCTGCGCATTAATGGCGAAGAACAGCTTCCTCTGGTCCAGGATGGATTCATCCAGATCGACAAATTATGGCAGAATGATAACGTACAAATCGAGTACCATACCGAGGTGACGACCTCGCTCTTGGCAGGTAGTGAAAATACGGTTGCCTTTCTCTACGGGCCGGTCGTCCTGGCTGGACTTAGCGAAG
>WRDA01000122.1 GCA_009783675.1 Symbiobacteriaceae bacterium
ATGGAATCGACGGACCTGGCAGAGCGTAGTCGCCAAGTGATGGATCTCTTCAACGATGGGGTGAAGAAAGATGCCTTTTGGGACAGTGCGACACGTTTTCATACAAACACTACTCTGCAGTAATAACTGTAGGCGCTAGACCATGTAGTGCTAAAAATGAAGGGCTCCTGTAGACATACAGGGGCAACAACTGATACTCTGATGGGTGGAATGAAGGGGTAACGTCCTGAAACGCCCCCCTAAGACTCCGACTGGCGTTGATGGGAAACTGTCAAGGTCAGGTGCTCGGTGAAGTCGGCTAACTGCGCTCGCTCTCACTGCAGTCCAAGCAAAGAACTGCGTAAGATGCATAGCAAGCCAGAGGTGGCTGTGAGTGTTAGGCCGGGGGTCTATAAGATACCTATGGTTAGAATGTCATTGTGACTGACGAATCCGCGAATGTACGGGTCTAAAAGAAGCGTGGGGCTAATCCCCCTATCCCGCAAGGGAGCCAGTGTGGATGAGTAATGCTTGTCCCTGTGAAAGTCCATATATCGTTACAGGCGGTATCAAGCTGGCAGGCTCAGAGCGGAAACCTAAGGGTATAATGAACAGATAAGAGTATCGGAACGTGGTGAAAGCCTATTGCGTATCCCTCATTTGGGATATAGGCTGACGAAGCAGATAAGCAGCCGAAGCGGTGGGTAAAGGAGTGGCTTTAGCGTCGAAGTTCCTGTAATGGGAATGGAGCAACAGCCACAAGTCAGTAATGATTCATAATTCTAACCACATGTGAACAATAGGATTCGGATACGACCAAAAGGTCATTCTTCCTAAAAAGGAGATGATGCCTATATGGTTACTGCGAACAATCCTAAAAGCAATCAGAAACCGAAAAAAGTCAATCACCTTAGACATGCCGAGTATTACGACATGCAAGGCACATTCGATGCGCTTTTCTCAAGAGCATCCCAAGGAGAAACTTTTGATAGCCTTATGGAGCTAGTTTTCAGTAGGGATAATATCCTGCTCGCTTAGAAGCAGCTAATTAAATTAAACAAACTCCGCATAGAGGCGGATAATCTGCCTATTGCTGTCTAATCGGTTTCGGCGGCAAACGGCAAATACTTGAATGTTCATGGTAATAACATGTGGTAACGAGTATGACTTATTGTTGATGGAGCGCCGTGTGAGGGGAAACCATCATGCACGGTGCGGAATGGGGGAAAAGCCGGAAACAGTGATACGGTAGGCTTACCTATCATTATCCAAAGCCTCTCAAATGATGACAGAATGCATCAGGCTCCTGCGCTGTAGCACCGGATACTGCTCCCTGGGGGAAGTGCACAGATTGGTAACAGACAGTGGGTATCTAGAAAAAATAATCGATATAATGAAAAAACGTCGCGGCTTACAGGTGTTCATCGAAAATATGGAAACTCTTTCACTAAGAGAGATAGTAGGTGCTATTACAAGAGAAGGCGAACTCATGCTTGCAAAAATGGAAGGCTTTCTTACTCCTCTGCCGATAAACAAAGTGAGTGAATTGTATAATGAACTCGCATTAATAACCGATGACGATTCCCCTGCCTATAAGAACCTGTCATCTGAATACCTGGCAGGAGTGCAACAGATGGCTTTAATGATGTCGGTGGAAATGATGAGGGACATATTGTTCAGAGCCAAGTCGCAAACAAACAGTAACATCATGCCAAACGCAAATCCCTTCGACCTGAAAGCATCACCCTGGTTTTGGTATAAATATCCTTTTCAGCCTAGTTTGGAAGGGGTGGAAGCTCTCAAAGAGTGTATAGGTCTACTGCCCACTGTTTCTGAGTTCGATTTTACGACCTGTCATAATTATTTCTCAGGAGAGTTTCGTTCCAAAGCAGAGACAACTATAGAAACAGTAAAAGCAGTCGTCACTCAGATGACTGCTTTTTTTGCGTCTTCGGAGAGGATTGCTAATTCGTTCAGTCCGGGAAGAGAAAAGCTTAACTTTCTCGGTTTTGAGGAAGCTATACGGGAAGGGAAGATCGTGGTGTTGGCCATGAATGTGGCAGAGTATCCCAAAGTGTCTCAGACCGTAGCAGCTTATCTGAAACTGGACTTTCAAGCCGAGATAATCCAGCGAACTTCTAAGGGAAGATATGCTACTGTCGAACGACCCATGTTCTTTTTATGCGACGAGTATCAGGAGTTCGTAACTTCCAAGGACGGAAACTTCTATGGCATATCACGTGAAGCGAAATGCTGCTCTATTGTGGCCAGCCAAAGCTGCACCTCGCTACTCAAGGCGTTGGGTGGTGACAGGCCGAGCTTTGAAACTCTTTACCAGAACCTCATCTCCAAGATAACTCTTCGCTCAGACGATCGCCTGACGATCGAAATGATGCAACTGCTAATTGGTAAGACCGACAAGACGCATATTTCCAAGAATGTCTCCGAGAGTGCTGCAGACAGCCAGAAGAGTGCTTTTATCGGCGGCCTGGTATCCAGCAAAGCTTCCCTTTCCGAATCTATAAGCGTCTCCACTCAGCGTGTAGCGCTCTTCGAGGAGAAAGACTTTACCCAAACCCTGCAAGCACATAAGGCGATTGCCTTCCTGGCCAGAACGGATGGAATGCAGGAGCCGACGATGATCCACCTGCTGCCATATTTTAAACCACCAATACTAAATCTGGGAAAGGATGAAATGTAATTATGCCATTATCCAAGCGAGTTCTGCGCATCTCTCTCTACGTTATCATGATGGTTATTTTCTGTTGCGTTCCCGCTGTCTATGCTAATACAGTCTTCACCCAAGCCACGGCCTTGATCAACCAAGTGATGTCTTTCTTTCAGGGCATCGTTCACGCCGGGCTGGTCATCGGGGTGGGGTGGGGAGCATTTACCCGCTTCACAGCCGGGGGAGACCATCAGCTAGTGATGAGAGCGGATAGTATCATGAAAGGCAGCTTCATTGCCTGGGCGGTCTTCACTGCAATTGCCCTGATTACCAGAACCCTGACTCCCTATCTGCAATAAGCTATGAACCTAGGAGAACTGTTCAGCTCGGCAATCGAAGGCTTCCTACGCAATATTATCGATAATGTAATTGCGCCAGGAGTAACTGAAGTGATGAACTGGGTTACATCCAGTAACAGCCTGGAAGGCTTTACATTCTTCGATAACCTGCACCAGGCCATGTTGATTATCGGCATTGCCGTGCTTACGGCTATTACTGCCTTCGGCCTCTTCAGAACCTACTTTGCTTTTATTGGTGCTCACAATGAGTTTGATGATCCCCTGCAGATCGGTCTGAAGTATGCAGTAGGCTTGTTCCTGGTTTGGTACAGCCGAGATATCCTGATGTATGCTGTCAATCTCAACTCTTCATTCATCGAAACCATCGTGTCAGGAGCCTTGGGGACCGAAGGTTATGCCTCCCTGGCATCCTACCTAATTGTAGGTCTGATGTCTGTCTTTACCACTGGTCCCTTAGCAATAACACTGCTGTCCTGGATGCTTATCCCGGTAGCCTATGTCCTCTATCGCATAATTCGCCTGCTCTTTCGTATGTTCTACCGCATGGTCATGGTTGCTTTCCTAGTGATCATCTCGCCATTGATGTTTGCCACCGGGGTCATCCGTGCTACCCAGGGGTTCAGAGCAGGTTTTCTGAGGGTCTTCAGCGGGTGTCTGGTTATACAGTTAATCCAGACTATGTGCCTGATGGCTTTAGGTTCGGTCTCTTTCTCCGGCGTAATGGGTTTACCAACCATGATAACGATCCTTGGCATACTCTTCGTTGCGGATCAGGCAGAGACCTTAGTGAGGGAACTCTCCTTCGGAATAGGAGCGAGTGGTTCAGCAGGAGGTCTAATATCTGAGATCAATGCTGCTTCCTTCTCGGTTAACAGTGCCAACGCAGCTATTAATAGTGTAAGGAAAGGATATGCCTTTGCCACGCCCTACGCTACAAAGTTTGCCAGCAGTGTAGCTGGTTTCTTTGGTCCTTAACCATGCTGGAGAAAATGGCTTATCAGATCCTCTTGAAGCTATTGAGCCAGAAAGAGACACGAAGTATGGCAAAGAGCGGGGTGGCAATTACATTGCTTTCCGCAGTCATACTGATGCTTTTGCCTGTAGTGCTGATAGCCATACCTCTCGTATTTCTTGGTTCTTATGTCAGCATGGGAACAGAGAGCTATGTAGCCATCGCGCAACACTCCAGAGAACAGATAAGCCTGGTGGAAAGATACTGTACAGCCGTATCCGGTTATGAGCTCGATATCTGGGTGGAGGGGGAAATCGCAAATCTGGTAAACCAAGGCATACCCGAAGAGCTGGTCAGTATAAATCTTCCTCCTCTGGAGTCCAGACGCATACTGGCCTATGAGATCATTATTCTGTGGAGTGCAGAGCATGGAGAGAAACCAATCGATAACAGTGTCAGGCAGATTGTTGACCTCTTTATCGAGAAGGAAAGCAGAGAGATATCTTACTACACAAGTAACGGCGAGTATATTCGCAGGGGTGAGATATCAGCCAGAATGCGATCCTTCGCAGAGGTACTGGATCTCAGAGAAGAGCTCTCTGAAGAACAGCGTAGTGTGGCTCTACTGATGTTGGAAGTATCCAGAGGTAGCAATCAGCTGCAACGCAGTAACTGGCTTGGTAACGACCAGCTCTATACTGACGGGGATTTAACATTTCATGATGGTCAGATTCCTGTAAACTACTATCACCAGCGTGACAGCAGATGGGCGAATTTGCCCTATGCCGGTGAGAGTATAGGTGTAGCAGGCTGCGGACCAGCTGCTGTAGCCATAGTAGTTAGCAGCCTAACGGATACAAACATAACGCCCGAGGAAGTAGCTTCCTGGGCGGAGTTGAACGGGTATTCGGCTTATAACAACGGTTCGTATCACAGCCTTATTCCCAATGCTATGCAATACTATGGTCTATCAGTGAGCAGTGGCAACGATCCGGAAGTTTTACGCCAATCCCTACAGGAGGGGAAACTGGCTATTGCCATATTGGGACCAGGCACATTTACCCCTACCGGGCACTTCATTGTCTTACGGGGGATTACTAAGGAGGGGCGTATCCTGGTTGCCGATCCGGTCAGTCTGGAACGCAGCAAGAGCAGTTGGAGCATGGAAGCCATAATGGGGGAGGTAAATACAAAAGCAAGCGGGGGAGGGCCGATTTG
>WRDA01000123.1 GCA_009783675.1 Symbiobacteriaceae bacterium
CTTGGCTACCTGGGCGAGTTCGACGCTCTACCCCGTCTCTCGCAGCAGGGAGCAGCAACCACCAAGATCCCTGTGGTCGTAGGAGCTCCCGGCCATGGTTGTGGGCATAATCTCCTGGGGGTAGGTGCTCTGGGGGCTGCTCTCCTGGTCAAAGATGCCATCGATGCCGGCAAGACAGTTGGCACAGTGCGTTATTATGGCTGTCCGGCAGAAGAACTGTTGGCTGGTAAGGTTTTCATGGCGCGGGAAGGTGTCTTCGACGATCTCGATTGCTGCCTTTCCTGGCATCCCGGCTCGATGAACTCAGTTTCTACCGGCTCGTCTTCGGCGATGAATTCGGTGAAGTTCCATTTTCAGGGTCGTACCGCTCATGCAGCCGGCGATCCTCACAATGGACGAAGTGCCCTGGATGCGGTGGAGTTGATGAACGTCGCTACCAACTATCTGCGGGAGCATGTGCCCATCGATGCCAGGATTCACTATGTCACTACCAATGGTGGTGGAGAGCCGAACATCGTACCTGCGGAGGCGACAGTCTGGTACTACGTCAGAGCGCCTCGCCGGGACCTGGTGGATCAGGTCTACCAGAGGGTCATTGCCTGTGCCGAAGGTGCAGCACGAATGACCGATACCACCTTCACCATGGAGTTCATTTCCGGTTGTTATAACACCAAGAATAATGTGCCGATGGAAAATCTGTTGGAGAAGATCTGGCAGGAAGTTGGTGCTCCTCAGGCGACCGAAGAGGAGAAGGCTTTCGCTAAAGAACTGATCGAAGGTAGCTATCCCGAAGGTCATGAGGCAGCAGTCAGCCGCTTTAAGAAAATGGGCGTGGATATCAAGGGCAAGTATGTTGGAGATTTCCTGGTGCCCATCGTCGAAAGCATGCGCGGTAACAGTGGCGGTGGCTCCACCGATGTCGGCGATGTCAGTTACATCGTGCCTACAGCTCAGATCGGTGCCGCGACTTCGGCCATCGGTTCTCCCGGACATTCCTGGCAGATCGCATCCTGTTCCGCCAGCACCTTCGCTCAGAAGGCTATGCTCCAGGCCGCAAAGGTCATGGGCCTGGCTGGTGTCGAGTTGATGAATAATCCTGCTCTGCGGGAGGAAGCCTGGCAGGCCTTCCGCGATGAGGGATCTGTTTATATGTCTCCTCTGCCCGAGGGCCTGGAACCCAAACTGGACATTGTGAAGCACTGACATGAGTTTGAAGTGTAGAGTTGAGAGTGGTTAGTGGTTAGTGGTTAGTGGTTAGTGGTTAGTGGTTAGTGGTTAGTGGTTAATGGTTAGTGGTTAGTGGTTAGTTGGTCAGCACCTGAATTGATACCGCCACGCGAAAGCGGGTATGGGTGGAACCCCATCTGATATAAAGAAGAGAGATGAGTAAATGAACAATTCTATAGATAGGCGCGGAGCGGCGCTTACGGATCTCAGTCTGAAGATCTGGGAGTTTGCCGAAGCTGGCTTCCAGGAGATCAGGTCTGCCGAAGCTCAAATCGCTTATCTCAAGGAGGAAGGTTTCCGGATTGAGTCCGGAATCGCTGGCATACCGTCGGCCTTCATCGCCGAGTATGGTAGCGGAAAGCCTATCCTCGGCTATCTTGGAGAGTACGATGCTCTGCCGCGCCTCTCACAACAGGGCAGCTCGATTAGCAAAGAACCGGTTACACCAGGCGCACCAGGGCATGGTTGCGGTCATAACCTGCTGGGAGTAGGGGCCCTGGGAGCTGCCCTCCTGGTTAAAGACGCTATTGCTGCCGGTCAAACAGCGGGAACCGTGCGCTATTACGGATGTCCCGCCGAGGAGCTGGTAGCGGGGAAGGTTTTCATGGCACGAGCAGGTGTCTACGACGATCTGGACTGTTGTCTTACCTGGCATCCCTTCGCGGTCAATGCGGTGCAGGTTGGCTCATCTCAGGCCATGAACTCGGTGAAGTTTCATTTTTATGGGCGTACCGCACATGCAGCCGGGGATCCCCATAACGGGCGATCTGCCCTGGATGCCGTGGAGTTGATGAACATCGCGGTAAACTATCTTCGCGAGCATGTGCCCACGGATGTACGCCTCCATTATGTGACCACCAACGGCGGTGGTGAGCCAAATATCGTCCCGGCAGAAGCTACAGTCTGGTATTATGTCCGGGCTCCCAAACGCAGCTCGGTGGAGCAGGTCTATAAAAGAGTCATCGCTTGTGCGGAAGGCGCCGCCAGAATGACCGACACTACATTTTCCATCGAGATTCTCTCTGCCTGTTACGATACCAAGAACAATGTGCCCATGGAGAATATGCTGCAACGCATTTGGGAAGAGGTTGGAGCGGCCCAGGCCACTCCTGAAGAAGAGGCCTTCGCCAAGGCTCTCATTGAAGGCAGCTGCCTCGAGAACCATCAGGAAGCCGCCAAACTGATGCAGAAGATTGGACTGGATATTACCGGGAAATATGTCTGTGACTTTATAGTTCCTATTGTCGAGAGTGAACGGGGGGTCTGTGCCGGAGGTTCAACCGATGTGGGAGATGTGAGTTACCTCGTGCCTACCGCTCAGATCTCGGCAGCCTGTACTGCCATGGGAACCCCTGGTCATTCCTGGCAGTTCACCTCTTGTTCCGCTAGCACCTACGCTCAGAAGGCTATGCTCCAGGCAGCCAAAGTCATGGGACTGGCCGGTGTCGAGCTTCTCAACAACGAAGCCTTAAGAGAGGAAGCCTGGCAGGCATTCCGCGCCGAGGGGACCACCTATGTCAACCCCCTGCCTGCAGATCTGCAACCTTCTCTCGATGTGGTTAAGCATTAATATAGTTAACTCTAATATAATAGGAGGCCAAACATGTCAAAACTCGCAATTCGCAATGGTCATCTTCTGACCATCACCAAGGGAGAAATACCAGGTGGCACAATCCTCATCGAAGATGGTAAGATCGTTGCCATCGGCAGCAACCTTCCTGTCCCTGAAGGCTATTGTTGTATCGATGCTGCCGGTATGACGGTGACCCCGGGTTTAATCGACGCCCACAGTCATCTTGGCCTAATGGGGGATCCTTCAATCTGGGCGACCTCAGAGACCAACGAGAAGTCCGGGCCTGTGCAATCCCGCCTGAGAGGTATCGAGTCTTTCAACCCCAGGGATCCGGCGATCCCTGTGGTGCGCAGTGGAGGAGTAACTGCAGTATATACCGGACCTGGCAGCTCCAACATCATAGGCGGGACCGGTTTCGCCTGCAAGCTACGCCCGGCAGTGGATGCATTTGCCATGTTGATTCCCGGTTCAGAAGGGATGAAAATGGCTCTGGGAGAGAACCCCAAGCGCAACTATGAAGGCAAGGAGAAAGGTCCCGGAACCCGTATGGGCAGTGCAGCCACTTTACGAGCGGCTTTGATCAAGACTCAGAATTACATGAGCAGCATTCATGAAGCCATCGAGCAGGGTAAGAGCATTCCCGGGCGTGACTTAGATCTGGAACCGCTGATCCCCGTTCTCGAAGGCAAAATGAAGGCTCGTATCCACGCTCACCGAGCCGACGACATCCTCACGGCTATCCGTATTTCCGAGGAGTTCAGGTTAAAGTATGTCATCGAGCATTGCACCGAAGGTTATCTGATTGCCGACATCCTGGCAGAGAAAAAGGTGGAAGCAACCGTAGGTCCGTTACTGATGGAACATAGCAAGCACGAACTCTGGGAAGTCTCCCTGCAGAATCCTGGTATCCTGGCTAAGGCTGGTGTGAAAGTATCCATTCAGGTGGACAGCGCCGCCGATACCCAGTATTTGCGCATGGAAACAGGCATCGCCGTCCGTGAGGGCATGGATCGCCAGGAGGCTCTGAAAGCAATCACCATCAATCCAGCGGAGATTCTCGGCCTCGATAAGCAACAGGGCTCTTTGGAAGTGGGTAAGGACGCCGATATCGCCATCTTCGACGGAGATCCCCTCAGCAATCTGACGCACTGCCTCTATACCATCATCGATGGGGTCATAGTCTGGCAGAAGGACTAAAAGCTTGTGGGCATCATTCTGCGGGTAGCAAAAGAAGCTGCCAGGTATAAGGCTTTACTCCTTACCTCAGCGTTTAGCAGCATGGTCCTGACCTTCATCAACCTAACGGCTCCGCGTCTGATGTCTCAGATGACCGGGCTGGTCGCTGCAGGCCTGGATGAGGAAAGCCTGCAACAGATTCTGCGCCTGGCTGGGATGCTCTTCGCCATCTACCTTATCCGGATACTCTTTCGTTATCTCAGTGATAATCTGGCTCACCGGGCCGCCTGGCGACTGGTGGAGGAATTGCGCCTCAAGGTTTATGGTAAACTGCAAGCCCTCTCCATTGACTACTTTCGTGACCGCCAGACCGGTGATCTGGTGAGCCGTTGTGTCAGTGATACCGCTCAGTTCGAGCAGTTATACGCCCATCTGCTGCCGGATATGATGACCAACCTGGTCACGGTAACCGGTGTGACGATCATCCTTTTCTCCATCAACTCCCGACTGGCTGGTCTAACCTGTCTGCCTATTCCCTTCATCCTGATATCGGGCTGGTTTTTTTCTACCAAGGTTCGTCCGAACTTTCGGGTAATGCAACGCGCCATGGGTAATCTTTCGGCGCAATTGGTAGATAACTTCTCAGGCATTCAAGAGATTCAAATTTTTGGGCAACAACAGCCAGCCCAGCAGAAGGTTGGCAACAGAGCCAGGGAGTTCACGACTGCCATGCTCAGGGCTTTGCATCTCAGCGCCGTCTTTCATCCAAGTGTAGAGTTCTGTACATCCCTTGGCACAGTTATCGTCGTCGGTTTTGGCGGTTATCTGGCATACCTGAGACAGCTGGAGGTTCAGGATATCGTTGCCTTCCTCCTCTATCTCTCACTGTTCTATGCGCCTATCACCGGCTTGGCCAGGCTCCTGGAATCGACGCAACAGGCTTTGGCTGGAGCTGAACGCGTCATCGAGATCCTCGATGCTCCCGAAGTTATCCAGAGTAAGCCGGGAGCGTTGATCCTACCCAAGCCCAAAGGGCGGATCACCTTCGAGGAGGTCTCCTTTTCATATCGGGAGGATGTACCTGTCTTGGAGGATATCAGTTTCGATGTCGAACCAGGACAGATGATCGCTCTGGTTGGCGCTAC